>JAHZHM010000075.1 GCA_019420265.1 Clostridiales bacterium | reverse complement strand
CGATTTCCAGATAATCTATCAAATTGCCGTCTTGAAATTTGCGGCAGGCCAGGCAGGCGCCGCAAGCCGTCTTTTTCTCGCAGAAAATCCGCTGCACGATCTCCCGGGCCGCCAAATGCGCATCCTCTTCTCCTGCCGCGGTGACGAGATAGGCCGCGGCCATGCGCCCTTCCTTAATATCCCGATGCAGCGCCTGCTCCTGCTGCCCTATCTGCCTTGCCACTGCTCTAAAACCTCGTCCACTTTCTCTCGCAATTCCGCCCAAACCTGCTCCACATTTCCAGAGGCATCGATGATGCGAACTCGCTCCTCCTTCTGGGCCAGCGCATGAAACCCAAAGTCCACCCGCTCAAAGAAATTGCGGCCCTCCTGCTCCAGGCGGTCGGTGTGTTCCCGCCCTTTTTGAATGCGCTCAAACGAGCGCTCCACTTCCAGCAGGAACAGAAAGGTTGCATCGGGCATGCAGCGCTCCTGGGCATACCAGTTTGCCTGGCGCACCCGCTCTTCTCCCAGCTGCCGGCCATAGCCCTGATAGGCAATGCTGGAATCCAGATAGCGGTCGCAAAGCACAACTTTCCCGGCCTCCAGCGCAGGCAGGATTTTTTCTGTGATATGCTGCGTGCGGGCAGCGGCATAGAGCAGCATTTCCGTCTCTGCCGACATCTCTTTGTTCTCCGGGCTGAGCAGCATTTCCCGCACCTGCTCGGAGATGGCGCAGCCGCCCGGCTCCCGGGTCAGCAGCACATCCAGCCCCTTTTCTTCCAAATATTTTGTCAGGCGGGAGAGCTGCGTCGATTTGCCGCAGCCGTCTACGCCTTCTAATGTCAAAAACAACCCTCGCTTCATTTGCGCACCACCGTTTTTCTCTCACTAAAATTATATCTGGTATTCAGATTGCTGTAAAGCTGTAAATGTTGCCTGGAGCGCCAGGCGCAGGGCACCACGCCATTTGGTGCGCCATGGGCCCATTCTGCTGGCATCTTCTGCGCTTAGCCCGCCTGCTCCACCTGAATGCTGATCTGGATGACATACCCGCTGGGATCCGGCATGGCGAAATAGCTCAACAGCTCATGCTCATAGGCGTGCCCGCAGATGCGCAGGCCCTGCTTTGCAATAAAAGCCTTGAGCGCTTCATAGGAGTTGTCCATGCTCTCATACGAGCCGCGATGCTCGATGATGGCATAGCTGCCCGCCGGCTTTAAAAAGAAGCGCTCTCCCTCATACTGCCTGTCCACCCGGCTGAAATACCAGCTCTCCTTATACCAGCCTTTTTCCAGATTTTTTTGCTCGATAATCGCGCCGAAGGGCAGCTCGTCGCCCACCATGTGCTCGTCGCAAAACTGGAAGTGGTCTCGAATTTTGGGCATGTGGTTTTTGGTCGAGCTCTGCTCTGCCGGATCGATGTGAATGGCGATGAGGTATTCCTCTGGGCAAAACTCCACCCGCGCCTGGCCGCAGGCTGCGGCAATTCCCTTTTGCGTGCGCTCCCGGGTATTGGCGATAAAGCGCTGCACCTGGGCAATTTTTTGCTGCTCCCGGGCGAGATAGGCGCTCTTCTCCTCCAGCAGTTTCAAAAAGCCCTCCGGGCTTCTATGGGCGATATATTCCCGGATTTCGCCCAGCGTTGCCCCCGCCTTTTTGAGCGCAGAGATGATGTCGAACAGGAAAAACTGGTTGATGGAATAATAGCGATAGCCGTTTTCCCGCACAATCTCCGGCCGCAAAATGCCCACTTCGTCGTAGTGAAAGAGTGTGTCTTTTCGGACGCCGCAAAGCCGTGCAAATTCGCCCGTCGTAAAATAAATTTGTGAATTTTCGTACATAATTGTCTTCGCCCCTTGACTATTGGGTTACCCCATACTCTATTCTAAAGCTAGACGGCCTGAAGTGCAAGGCAAATAAACAAGGAGGATTTATGAATCAAATCGAGTTCCGCCAGGTGACCCGGGCGGACTACGCACAACTGGAAACACTCATACGAAAGACTTGGGGCAGCAAGACGAGCTATCCTGCCCCCATCGAGCGTGCACTGCGCAAGATTAACCTCTATCACTATCTTTCCGAGCAGAATTATAACTGCATCGCCATCCGGCAAGGGGAAGTTGTGGGCGTCATTTTTGGCAGAAGTGAGCATCTGCCCTATCTTCCCGGCAAACTGAAATACCTGGCGCCTTTGCTCTGGAATAAGGCAAAGCTTTTCGCATATCCGAACGGCCGGCGCATTTTGCGCAACAACCTGGCCGAATCCCGCGCCGATCGGGCGCTGCTGCGCTCCGCGAAAAAGGAGTTCGATGGCGAGCTGGTGTTGTTCATCACAGACCCCCGCATACAGCGGCATGGCATTGGCAGCGCGCTGCTGCGGCGCTTCTATCAGTTCATGCGGCAAAATGGCTGCCAAAATATCTACCTTTTTACGGATACCAGCTGCAACTATGGCTTCTACCAGAAGAAGGGCTACCGCCGCGTTGCAGAGCAATGCGTCTGCTATCAGAGCGCAAATGGGCCCAAAAAGGAAAACCACTTTCTCTATACTAAGGACCTAGAAAACGAGGAATGCCGTCAATAACGGCATTTTGGAATATCAAAAGGAGCAAGCCAGCGTGGCTT
>JAHZHM010000074.1:2661-12224 GCA_019420265.1 Clostridiales bacterium | reverse complement strand
CCACTGTTCTCCCATTCGGGTATGCCCTCCGCAGGAGCGGCACAGCCTATGCGAGCATTTGATTTCTAACAAACCAATTCCCAGCGGCGCGTTCCGCTTTGACAGCCCCACTGTTCTCCCATTCGGGTATGCCCTCCGCAGGAGCGGCACAGCCTATGCGAGCATTTGATTTCTAACAAACCAATTCCCAGCGGCGCGTTCCGCTTTGACAGCCCCACTGTTCTCCCATTCGGGTATGCCCTCCGCAGGAGCGGCACAGCCTATGCGAGTATGTGCCCTCTGACAAACCGACTTCCAGCACCGCGTGCGGCTTTGACAGCCTCCACTGCTCTATCATTCGGGTATCAAAAACCGCAGCGAAAACGCTGCGGTTTTTGTGCCAGAAATCGTATGGAGGTTTGAGCGGCCGGAGACTGCGCTACTGCTGGCGAATAATCTCCATGGCGGCAATCTGGGGCGGAATGCTTGCGGTCATTACGCCGTTATGGACGATGCAAACCAGATCGCCCGGCGCATATTCCCGAGCGGCAGGGGTGTTCACATAGATCTCCATCCCAGCGCTGTCCAGCAGAAGGAAGCGTTCCCTTTCCACCGCCACAATCTCGCCGCAAATCTGCGCCTCGGTCCGCCGGGGATAGACGGCAACAGCGGCAATCTGCGGCGGGATGCTGCGGGTCATGGCTCCGCTGAATTCGACGCAAACCTCCTGCCCGGGCGTCAGGCTGGCCGCCTCGGGGAAATTGACGCGGATCTCCTGGGCATCATCCGAAAGCAGCAGGAAAAAGCCTGCGCCGATGCTCTGAATCTCGCCGCAGATTGTCTCGGTCTGCTGCACTTGCTCCACGGCAATGCCTGTAATCTGGGGCGGGATGCTGCGGGTCATCTGGCCGTCATACTGCACGCAGACGGTATCCCCCGCCGAAAGAGAATAAGTATCTTCCCAGTTCACCTGGAAGTGCGCGCCATCCGCATCCCGCAGCACAAAGCTATCCCGGCCAAGGGAGAGAATTTCGCCGCAAACCCGCGCGCCCCGGCGCACCAGGGTGACGAATATCGCGGAGATCTGCGGGGGCAGGCTCAGCGTCATCGCGCCGTTATAGATGATGCGGACGAAATCGCCGGGCGTAAACTGCCGGGCGTTACGCGTATAGACCAGGATCTCCTGCCCGGAGCTGTCTCTGACGAGCAGAGAATCCGGATTCGTTTCCAAAACAGTTGCAAATTTGATCATAGGCTCACCTTCGTTTTTTCTATAGTTTATGAAAGAGGACGCGCTCTGGTGCAAAAAAGCGTGCCGCCCGGGCAGATTGCAGGGAAAAAAGAGAATTTTTCCAAATGCTCTTTTAAAAAACGCAAAAATGTATTACACTATATCTATATCAGTTTCATTTATATGGCAGGCCAGCGGCTTGCCAACAGACAGATGTATCTTTACTTTTTAGGAGGTAGTTACAATGGTAAGAGTATGCACAGTCGGTGCCGGCTGGGTAGTCGATTCCTTCCTGGAAGGAATGAAGCAGGCTGCTCCGGATATGGTCCATTCCGCAGTCTATTCCTTCAGCGAGGCAGAGGCAAAGATGTTCTCGGAGAAGCACGGCATCACGACGGTTTTTACAGACCTGGAAAAGCTCGCCAAGAGCGATGAAGTCGATGCGGTCTATATCGCCAACCCCAACGCCCTGCATTATCAGACGGCCAAAATCCTGCTGGAGAACGGCAAGCACGTCCTCTGCGAGAAAACCTGCGGCGTCACCAGCGAGCAGCTGAAAATTCTCTACGAGATCGCGGATAAGAATAATGTCATCTTCATGGAGGCCATGAAAGGCATCTATATGCCCGAGATTCAGGTCATCAACGAGGCCATGAAAAAACTGGGCGATATCCACATGTTAAAGCTGGATTTCTGCCGCTACTCCTCCAAATACCCGGAATACCGCGAAGGCGGCACGCCCAACATCTTCAACCCGAAGATGGCGGCAGGCGGCCTGATGGATATGGGCATCTACCTGGTCTACCCGGCTATCTACTGGTTTGGCGTGCCCGAGAAAATTGCGGCGGATGCTTCCATCTTAAGAACCGGCGCAGACGCTTGCGGCACGGTGCTGTTCCACAGCGCGGGCAATGTGCACATCACCATGTCCTATGGCAAGGCCAGCACGTCGCATCATGAGAACCTGATCATGGGCGACCTGGGCGTCATCCATATGGATAGCGTTGAGCGCTTCGACAACTGCTATATCGAGTATTTCGATGGCAAGAAGGAGAACCTGATTACCAGAGACCTCTCCGTCAACCCCTGGGGCCCCGAGACAAAGCAGTTCTACGATTTCATCACGGATCCCAGCACGGCCGAGCGCTATGCGCAGTCTAAGGATTTGACGACCAAAGTCATCGCGGCTGTCGAGGAGATTCGCGATCTGGCAGACATCAAGTTCCCCGAAGAGTGCTACAAAGCGTAAGAAAAAAGGAGAAAACAAAATGCCTTTCATTGAAGTAAAAACAGCAAAGAAGCTCAAGAGCGATGCAAAGCTTGCCATCAAAGAGGGAATCGGCGCGAGCATTTCCCTGCTGCCCGGCAAGGCGGAAGAGAAGCTGATGATGAGCATCCAGGATGCACAGCCGCTGTATTTCCGCGGCGAAGAGAGAGATAACTGCGCGTTCGTCGAAGTGCGCATCAAAGATAAAGCGGCGCTGGAGGATAAGGCAAACCTCACTGTCGCCATCTACGATGTGCTCGAGCAGAAGGCCGGCATTGCCAAAGACGATGTCTATCTCTGCTTTATGGAGTTCGATAACTGGGGCTCCAGAGGCGTGCTCAAATAAGCAGGCGGGAATTTCCCAAAGAAAAAACGGCAGCATTTGCTGCCGTTTTTTTATACCCGAAATACCCGAATGATAGGGCGGCGAAACTTGCTAGCCCCGCACGCGGCGCTGAAAGTTGGTTTGTCAGAAAGCAAATGCTCGCACATGCTGTGCCGCTCCTGCGGAGGGCGCATCCGAATGGGGGAATGGCAAAATCTGCCGGAGCCGCACGCGGTGCTGGAAATCAGTTCGTCAGAGAGTACATGCTCTCTCCTGAGGAGGGCGCACCCGAATGGGGGAATGGCAGAATCTGTCGGAGCCGCACGCGGCGCTGAAAATTGGTTTGTCAGATGGCGCATACTCGCATAGTTCGTGCCGAGCCTACCCGTGCTCCTGCGGAGGGAATACCCGAATGGAAGAATGGTCGGGGCTGTCAAAACGGCACGCGCCGTTGGAAGCTGGCTTGTCAGAAAGTACATGCTCTCTCCTGCGAAGGACAATCCCGAATGATGAGGCGGTGGAAGCTGCCGGAATCGCACGCGATGCTGGAAATCAGTTCGTCAGAGGGCACATGCTCTCTCCTGTGGAGAGCATATCCGAATGGGGGGAACGGTGGGGGCTGTTAAAACTGCCCGCGGTGCCGGAAGCTAGTTTGTCAGAAAGTACATGCTCTCCCATGCTGTGCCTGACATCTTTGTGCCCCCAAATGACGGAAACGCGGGAGCCTTTCTTCTATCCTCTCGCTGTCTTAATAAAAATATGGGGTATGGGGCTTTGCCCCATGGCTACCCATGGCCCTTGACCTTTCCGCACTCAAATGACAGGTATGCAACCGCCTTTCTTCCCACCCTTCACTGCTTCCATAGAAAGAAGGGGTATGGGGCTTTGTCCCATGGCTACCCATGGCCCTTGACCTTTCCGCACCCAAATGAAGGGAATGCAAACGCCTTTCTTCCCACCCTTCACCGCTTCCATAGAAAGAAGGGGTATGGGGCGTTGCCCCATGATTACTCCTCGCCCTTGACCTTCCCGTGTGAGCTATCCTGTTCTTTTTCCCTCTTTCTGCGCACCAGACGGCCGTATCCATTGCCCAGAAAATATCCGCCCAACATTCCCAGCGTGTTCAAAATCAAGTCGTCCACATCTGTCGCCCGAGGAAGCAGCAACTGGAATAGTTCGATGCCCAGCGAAATTCCCGCGCCCGCCAACAAATATTGCCACCAGCGCCCGCCAAAACAGCGCTGAGCCAAGAATCCCATGGGCAAAAACAGGCAGAGATTGCCAATCAGCGCCACCAATGCGCCGCCCCCGAGGTATCGGAGGGAAAAGCCCAGGTAGTTCAGAAAATTTCCGGGAACCAGCTGAAATCCTGCGTTATGCGGCCCAAAGCTGCCCTCCGGGTAGGAGAAAACCAGGCCGCTGTTCAGGCTGATTTCCGGCAGCACGGTAATGGCCAAAACGAATAGCGTATAGAGCGCCAGCAGCCCCAGGCAAAGCTCGCGCTGGAAATTCATGGGCTGATTGCGGCGCACAAGCCAGCATCCCCGGGCCAGCAGATAGAGCGGGACGAAAATCGCCAGATAGGGGAGCATGAGCAGCGCGTAGTCCTTGAGGTAGAATAAAACCTTGTCCAAAAAAAGCCTCCTTTTTCAAAGCGCATTTTATTTGGCTGGAAATGATTACATCCAGTATAGCAAAAAAAGGGCGAGCAGAGGCGCTCTTTGAAAATTCTTAAAGAAGTCTTTGTCTGTTTTTATAACCACGAAAAAGATGCAACTCGCCGCGATAAGCGCCGGGCTGCATCTAAGTCTTTCAATGGGAGCGAAATAATTTCCCGTTAAAACTCTAAGGGACAGGCGCCCTGTCGTGCTTGAATGGCGAGGCGCGCCCTTTATAGAACTGCGAGACAATGGGCCTTGCCCCATGACCGCCCATCGCCCTTTCCACACCCGAATGATAGAGCGGTAGAGGCTGGGAAAACCGCCCGCGCCGTTGGAAGCCTGTTTGCCAGAAAGTACATGCTCTCTCCTGCGGAGGGCATACCCGAATGGGAGAACGATGGAGGCTGTTAAAGCCGTACGCGCCGCTGGAAGTCAGTTTGTCAGAACACGCATGCTCGCACATGCTGTGTCTGCCGCTTCCATGCACCTGAATGGTGGAATGCAAACACCTTTCTTTCTGCCCTCTTCCCCGCTTTTACAGAAAGATGGGGTATGGGGCTTCGCCCCATGACTACCCATGGCCCTTGACCTTTTCGCAACCAAATGGAGGGAATACAAACGCCTTTCTTCCCACCTCTCACCGCCTTCATAAAAAGATGGGGTATGGGGCTTTGCCCCATGGCTACCCATAGCCCTTGACCTTTCCGCACTCAAATGACGGGAATGCAAATGCCTTTCTTCCCACCCTTCGCCACTTTCATAGAAAGAAGGGGTATGGGGCTTTGCCCCATGTTCACCCATGGCCTTTGACCTTCCCACGCAAACCGAGCGGGCAGCGGAACTCCCGCCCCTATTTGACAGCCCCGCGCGTTTTGTTTACAATATGTTTGAGACTTTTTGCAATTATTTGATATTTTATGGAGAAGAAAATGGAGAATCAGCAAACGCCGCCAAAGCGCAAGCGCCGTTTTGGCGATCGGAACGACGGCCGCCGGGTGCGCACCCGCGGGCCGATGGAGGGCGTCGCGGCCTATATCATGAAAGACCGGGTGGGCTCCTCCAACTATGTCAGGGATACCATCGAGATGGAGCCCATTGAGGAATACATCCGCAAAAAGCGCAAAGAGGGCAGGGAAATCAGCCTGATGCACCTGATCATCGCGGCATATGTGCGCCTGGTGGCGCAGCGCCCGGCCATCAACCGCTTTATCTCCGGGCAAAAGACGTATACCCGGGATGACTACGTCGAAATTGTGCTGACCATCAAAAAAGAGATGCGGCTGGATTCGCCGGATACCGTGGTCAAAATCACGGTGGGCAAGGATGCGACGGTCTTCGATATCGAGGAGCAGCTCAACAAAGTCATCGCAGACTACCGGGATAACCCGGGCGGCGGCTTTGATAAGACGGCCGGCGCGCTCAAGAAAATCCCCGGACTGCTGCTCAAATTCGCGGTCTGGCTGCTCAAGTTTATGGACTATTTTGGCTGGCTGCCCCGGGCGCTGACCAAAATCAGCCCCTTCCACGGCTCTTTTTTCATCACGAGCATGGGCTCGCTGGGCATCCCTCCCATCTATCATCACCTGTATGATTTTGGCAATGTCCCGGTGTTCTGCTCCTTTGGCGCGAAGTATAAGCGCTGGGAGATGGATAGCCAGGGCAACGCAAAAGAGCGGCACTATGTGGATTTCACTTTTGTCACGGATGAACGCATCTGCGATGGCTTCTATTTTGCCTCCGGCCTGCGGCTGCTCAAAGCCATGCTGCGCCATCCCGAGGCGCTGGAGCTTCCGCCCAGCGAAATTGTGGAAGATATTGAATAAAACGGGGTAGGGAATATGGAGCGAAGAGATAAAATCAACTACTATCTGGATCTGGCCGAGGTTGTCGCCCAGCGGGGCACCTGCCTGCGCAGGCTGTATGGCGCGGTGATCGTCAAAAACGATGAAGTCATCTCCACAGGCTATGTCGGCGCGCCGCGCGGGCGCAAAAACTGCTCGGATATCGGCTTTTGCATCCGGGAGAAAATGCAGATTCCCAGAGGCCAGCGCTATGAGCTGTGCCGGAGCGTGCATGCCGAGGCCAACGCCATCATCAGCGCGCCGCGGCACGAGATGATCGGCAGCTCGCTTTACCTGACGGGCATCGAAGTCAAAACGGGAGAATATGTGCAAAACTCCTCCAGTTGCTCCATGTGCAAGCGCATGGTCATCAATGCCGGCATCCAGACGGTCTATATCCGGGATACCAAGGATAACTACCGCGTGGTGGACGTGGCAAAAGATTGGGTGGAAAACGACGAATCCCTGGAAGGGACGATGGGGTATTAGGTTTTGGGAATTTATGGCCGCCTGGATGCAGCAGCTTCAAAGCGGCCATGGCTTTCTCTGGGGGATTGCGATGAAGGGAATCATCCTTTTTCAATCGAAATATGGTGCGACGGAGAAATATGCCCGCTGGCTCTCCGAAAAGACCGGCTTTTCCTGCATGGAGACGAGGAAAGCCAAAGCGGAGGAAATGCGGCAGTTCGATGCGCTGATTCTCGGCGGCGGCATCTATGCCTCCGGGATTGCCGGATTATCTTTCCTGAAAAAGAATTTGCAGCTGCTTGCGGGAAAGAAAGTCGTCGTGTTTTGCGTGGGCGCCTCGCCGTATGAGCCGGAGGCGTTTGAGCAGATTGTCCAGCACAATATGAAGGGCGAATTGGCGCAGATTCCCTGCTATTATTGCAGAGGAGCGTGGGATCTGGCGCGCATGAGCTTTGTGGATAAGAACCTGTGCAAAATGCTGCGTAAAGCTGTCGGCAAAAAGGATCCTGCGGATTATGAAATTTGGGAAAAGGCGCTCATGGCGGCCGGGGATGCCCCCTGCGACTGGACGGATCCCAAGTATATCGAGCCAATTTTGCAGGAGTTGCGCCGATAGAGGAGCGCAGAATGAAGAGGAAAAAGTTCCGCGGCTGTTTTGGCCCGCGGAGCTTTTGATTTGTGCTGTGCCGCCTGCGACAAAAGAAAACCCACTCGCTATGCGGGTGGGTTTTCTTCGTATTAGAAGCGCTTAGGGGGGATGCTATCGCATTAAAAGCCCAAACTCCCTATTTCTTCAAATTTGCCCGCAGGCGCATCTGATGATCCAAAATGCGTTTGCGGATGCGGATGCTCTTGGGGGTAACTTCCACGAGCTCATCGTCCTCGATGAACTCCAGGCTCTCCTCCAGGCTGAAAACCCGGGGAGGCGTCAGGCGCAGCGCATCGTCGCTGCCGGATGCCCGGATGTTGGTCATGTGTTTGCGCTTGCAGACGTTGACGACGATATCGTCTCCCTTGGGCGAGCAACCCACGACCATGCCGCCATAGACGGGCGTGCCCGCGCCGATGAACAGCGTGCCCCGGTCCTGCGCGTTGTATAGCCCGTAGGTGACGGCCTCGCCGCTCTCAAACGCGATGAGCGAGCCCAGCGCGCGCTTGGAAATCTCGCCTTTATAGGGCTCGTAGCCCTCGAAAATCGTGCTCATGATGCCTTCGCCCTTGGTATCCGTCAGAAAATCGTTGGAATAACCGAAAAGGCCCCGGGAAGGGATGAGGAACTCCAGCTTCATGCGGGCTCCCGCCTGGTGCATATGCTGCAGCTCGCCCTTTCTGGCGCTGAGCTTTTCGATGACGCTGCCCACCGATGCCTCGGGCACATCCGCCACCAGCCGCTCGATGGGCTCGCAGCGCACCCCGTCAATCTCCTTATAGAGCACTTTCGGCGCGCTGACTTGCAGCTCGAAGCCCTCTCGGCGCATGGTCTCGATGAGGATGGAGAGGTGCATCTCGCCCCGGCCCAAAACCCGGAAGGAATCCGCCGAATCCGTATCCTCCACGCGCAGGGAGACATCCTTTTTCAGCTCGCTTTGCAGCCTGTCCCGAATATGCCGGGAAGTGACCAGCTTGCCCTCGCGGCCGGCGAAGGGGCTGTTGTTGACAGAGAACGTCATCTCCACAGTCGGCTCGGAGATTTTGACGAAGGGAATCGCCTCGATGTGATCCGGCGCGCAGATGGTGTTGCCGATGTTGACATTTTCGATGCCCGAGAAACAGACGATATCCCCGGCTTTTGCCTCGCTGACGGGCTGGCGGCCCAGGCCGTCGAACTGGTAGATGGCTGTCAGCTTGGCCTTGCCGGAAACCGAAGCATCGTGATGGTCGCAAAGGGCGACTTCCTGCGCCTGGCGAATCGTGCCGTTTTCGATGCGGCCAATGGCCAGCCGGCCGACGTAGTCGTTGAAATCGATGGAGGAGACCAGCACCTGAAGCGGCGCCTCCGGGTCGCCTTCGGGCGGGTCGATATGCTCGATGATGGATTCGAACAGCGGCTTTAAATCCGTACCCTTTTCCCTGGAATACAGGCTGGCCGTGCCCTCTCTGGCCGAGCAGAACACAACCGGGCTATCCAGCTGCTCGTCACTAGCATCCAGCTCCAGCAGCAGCTCCAGCACTTCGTCGACCACATCGTCCGGCCGGGCGTCGGGCCGGTCGATTTTGTTGACGACCACGACGATTTTGTGGTTGAGCTCCAGCGCTTTTTGCAAGACGAAGCGCGTCTGGGGCATGGGGCCCTCAAACGCATCCACCACCAGCAGCACGCCGTTGACCATCTTGAGCACGCGCTCCACTTCGCCGCCAAAATCCGCGTGCCCAGGGGTATCGACGATGTTGATTTTGATGCCGTTATACATGGCCGCGGTATTTTTCGCCAGAATCGTGATGCCGCGCTCCCGCTCCAAATCGCCGCTGTCCATGACGCGGTCGTTCACCACCTGGTTTTCCCGAAACACGCCGCCCTGGCGGAGCATTTCGTCCACGAGCGTCGTCTTGCCGTGGTCGACGTGCGCGATGATGGCGATATTGCGTAAATCTTCTCTTCTCAAATTCTTCAGCCTTCTTTCAAACTTATCTCACAGAGCCCTCGCCCTGATTTTATCAAAATTACAGTTTACTATTTTACACCACTTTGGGCAAATATACAAGAAAAAAGCCTTGGATAAGGCAAAATTTTGGAAAAATGGGAGCGGAAAGCTGCTTGGGTGTGAAAGGGTTCGCAAAAAACGCGGTTTGG
>JAHZHM010000074.1:309-2651 GCA_019420265.1 Clostridiales bacterium | reverse complement strand
ACGACGGAGCAGGGGAGCAATTTTTGAATTGGGCAAATAAAAAAGAGGCGGGAACTCCCGCCTCTTTTGCGCACCTTACTCGAGGTTGTTGTGGTAGTACATGATGTCTTCGGTCTTGGCGCCGATTTTCTCCATGACAACCTTGCGGATGACTTCGTTCAGAGCGAAAGCGGCTTCGTAGTAGCCGGTAACTTCCGTGTAAGCCATCTCTTCTCTCTGCTCGTCGGAGAGACCCCAATCCATGCGCTCGCCCAGGCCCTTGTTCTTGGATTTGGAATTATCGATGGGCGGGCGGAACTCGTTTTTGAGCCGGGGAACCGTCACGTTGATATCAGCGATTTTGCCGATGATGGAAGCATCCGGAGCAGCACCCGAGATCAGGGCGACTTTCAGCCCCTGCTCTTTTGCCTGCTGCGCCAGAACCGCGATGGTCTTGGTGTTGCCCGAGCCAGAGTTGATGATGAGCAGGTCGCCGGGATGCGCAGAGGGCGTGCCGTTGTCGCCAACGCAGAAGACAACCTTGCCAATCTGAGACATATCCATGCCCAGGATGCGGATGACGTTGCCCGCACGGCCCCAGCCAGCGGTGAACACGCGCTTTGCCTCGGCAAGAGCGGTAGCAATTTCCTCGATCTGGGCGGGGTCAACCATATTTAGAATTTCAGAAATATTTTTGCCGGCACAATCCAGCAGTTTCTTAGCGTCTAACATTTTAAATATTCTCCCTTCGCTTATTCAAGGCTGTTGTGATAGTAGTGAACGCACTCAACCGTCTCGCCGATCTCTTCCATCACCTTGTGCTGGATGATCTCGTTGAGAACAAAAGCGATCTGGTAGGTCAGTTCCATCTGCTCCAGCGTCATCTGCTCTCTCTCTTCGTCCGTCAGATCCCAGTTCTCGCGGGTGCCGGCGGTGGATTTGAATTTCGGATCGCGCTGCGGCCGCTTCTCAGCCATGATTCTGTTCATGGGAGTATCGACTTTGGGGATGACGATGTTGTAATCCGCAATCTCGCCGATGATGGATTCTGCGCTGGTGGAAATCAGGCCAACCTCTGCGCCGAAATCCTTTGCTTCCTGCGCGATGATGGAGATGGTTTTGGTGTTGCCCGAGCCGGACATAACCAGAAGAATATCCCCTTCATGGATGGAAGGCGTGTTGTTATCGCCTACGCGATAGACCAGCTTGCCAACCTGAGACATATCCATGCCCAGAATGCCAGCGACGTTGCCCGCACGGCCCCAGCCGGAAACGAACACACGGTTTGCCTTCGCGATTCCCTTTGCCATTGCATCAACTTGCGCCGGATCAATCTTGGAAAGCCCTTCCGCAACATGGTTGCCAGCCTGAATCAGAATTTGTTTGGTATCCATATTCTTTCTCCTTTGATTAGTTTAAGAAACCTTTTGATTCTTTTTTAACCAGGTACATTGCTATTATATCCTGTTTTTTCCTAAAAGACAAGCCCAGCGCGCGTATTTTAGAGCGGCAGATTATAGCCCTCAAAAAAGCGCGAAAGTATGCTGTGCAAAAGCAAAAAACTTTCCAGGCGGAAGATGCGGCGGGCAGGAAAAATATACCATGGCGGCGGAGCGCGGAAAATCATATCGGATGCCTGGGCAGAAGAAAACGATTGCGGCCCTGCGCGCACGAAACGAACGGCTTACTTGCCAGGATGAAATTACCGACGGCATTGAGGGCGGGAAAATTAGCAGCCTCACGCTCTGCTAGAATGAAACCGCCTGCGCTTCTGGGGCGCAAAAAGTTGATAGCCTCGCGCTCGCCAGAATAAAAACTGCCCCTTCGGGAGCACAAAAAGCGAGCAGTTCTGTATTTCGCCGAGATGAAATTGCCGATAGAATGGAGGGCGTGAAAAGCAATTGTGCGCTTTGCCAAAAGAAAGCGGTTTGCGGATTTAAAAGCACACAGAAACCAGCGGTCCCACATCTCATCAGAATGAGAGTGCCAGCACGGCTGAAGCGCGCAAAAAACGTGCGTCCCAAATCTCGCCAGTATAAAAATTTGCCCGGGCAATGGGGCGCGCATTTTGGCCATGCCCTGCAAAACGGGCAGCCGCGCTCCTCGAAAACGCCAAGAAAAAATACCCGGCTTCCGCTTGCTGAAACTGGGTATTTTTGGGGGTTATCCACAAAATGATGCACAAATGTGGATAACTATTGGCAAATTCCTGTCAGTATCCTGTCAGTTTTGCGCGTTTTGGGGCGGCCGCGTGCAAAAAAGCCAAAGCCGCGGAGCCTCCGCTCGGGCGGAAGGAGCTTTTGCCGATTATAGGGATTTTCCCCAGCATCTTCTGCGGCGTACCTCGCGCTCGGCCTTATAAT
>JAHZHM010000074.1:0-299 GCA_019420265.1 Clostridiales bacterium | reverse complement strand
AGGCAAACAGACCTTGAATATTGTAGTTGTCCTCCAGCTGCGGGCCAGTCTCCGCATAGGCAATGCCATTTTTTGCAGCGTTTTTGGTCACTTCGCCCAGCAGCACGCAGGAGAGCCCGGGGTTGCGGTAGGCCGAATGCACGGCAACCAGATACATATCCAAAATTTTCGGGCGGCGGATGGTGCGCAGCAAATGCACAAAACCGAAGGGGAACAGCCTGCACTGGCATTTGCGCATCGCTGCGGCCAGGCTCGGGGCCACCAGCCCAAACGCCGCGAGCTTGCCCTGCTCATCCTGG
>JAHZHM010000073.1 GCA_019420265.1 Clostridiales bacterium | reverse complement strand
CGCGCGGCTGGATTTCCTCATCGATGTCGGCCTGGGATACCTGACGCTCTCCCGCTCTGCCGGGACGCTTTCGGGCGGCGAAGCCCAGCGCATCCGGCTGGCCACGCAGATCGGCTCCGGGCTGGTGGGCGTGCTGTATATTCTGGATGAGCCCAGCATCGGCCTGCATCAGCGGGATAACGCCAAGCTTCTGGCAACGCTCAAGAACCTGCGGGATCTGGGCAACACGCTGCTTGTCGTCGAACACGACGAGGAGACTATGATGGAATCCGATTATATTTTGGATATCGGGCCGGGCGCCGGCGTGCATGGCGGCGAAGTGGTCTGCATGGGAACGCCTGAGCAAGTCATGGCCGATACCCACTCCCTCACCGGCGATTATCTCTCGGGCAGGCGGAAGATCGATATTCCAAAGCAGCGCAAAAAGCCGGTCAATGGATATATCGAGATCAAGGGCGCGGCGGAAAACAACCTCAAGAATATCAACGTCAAGTTCCCCATCGGGCTGATTACCGCCGTTACCGGCGTATCCGGCAGCGGCAAATCCACGCTGGTCAACCAGATCCTCTACCAGGCGGCCGCTCGGCAGCTGAACAGCGCCAAGTACCGCCCGGGCAAGCACAAGCAGATTCTGGGGCTGGAGCACATCGATAAAGTCGTCAATATCGATCAGTCCCCTATCGGCCGCACGCCCAGATCCAACCCGGCGACGTATACCGGCGTATTCGACCACATCCGGGATTTATTCGCCATGACAAACGATGCCAAAGTGCGCGGGTATACCAAGAGCCGTTTCTCCTTCAACGTCAAGGGCGGCCGCTGCGAGGCCTGCAAGGGCGATGGCATCATCCAGATCGGCATGAGCTTTCTGCCGGATGTCTATGTCCCCTGCGAGGTCTGCAAAGGACAGCGGTATACCAGAGAGACGCTGGAAGTCAAATACAAGGGCAAGAATATCTTTGAAGTTCTGGATATGACCGTGGAAGACGCCTACGAGTTTTTCAAGAATATCCCCAAAATCGAGCCGATTTTAAAAGTGCTCAAGGATGTGGGGCTGACGTATATCAAGCTTGGCCAGCCTTCCACCACGCTTTCGGGCGGCGAGGCTCAGCGCATCAAGCTGGCGACTTATCTCTCCCGCCGGCAGACCGGAAAGACGCTCTTCATCCTGGACGAGCCCACCACCGGCCTGCATACGCACGACGTAAAAAAACTGGTGGACATCATCGCGCGGCTGGGTGAAAAGGGCAATACCATCGTCATCATCGAGCACAATCTGGATGTCATCAAATGCGCGGATCACATCATCGATCTGGGGCCGGAGGGCGGCGATGCGGGCGGCAGAATCGTCGCGACGGGCACGCCTGAGCATATCGCCACCGTAGAAAAAAGCGCAACGGGCCAGTTCCTCAAAAAAGTTTTGGAGCGTGGCAACCAATGAAGAGAATTTGCAGCATTTTTCTCTCCGCCCTTCTGCTCCTCGCTCTGCTTTGCACCGCGGGCTGCTCCCAAAAAAGCGCGCTGGATGGCATGAACCCGGAAGATCCGCTGGTCGTCGTCAATGGCCAAGTGATCATGACTGTGCAGGATCTGCAGCGCTCGCTGAAGGAGCAGGAAATCTCCCATCAGGTAAAGGGAACGGCGCTGCAAAAGGAAAAAGATCTATTTTTGCAGAAGGCAGAGCTGCGCCTGCTCTCCTATTATGCCGAGGAGTTCGAGCTGGGGGCCGATCGGCAGTTTCTGGAGGCCGAATACGAT
>JAHZHM010000072.1 GCA_019420265.1 Clostridiales bacterium | reverse complement strand
TAATTCCAATCCTGATCCCACATCTCTCTCCCCTACCCCGAGAAAAATGCAAGAAACAGAGCCTCTGCCGAAACACCTGATGCAGGCCTGGGAGAGCAACATCGCAGAGGATCTTGGCTATGTCATCAAGGCAGAAACTAGTGATAAAGCACCAGCTCAAACCGTGGATTATGGGCAGAGAATAGAATATCTCTAATTCTAATAATGGCGCTCAGGGACATGATAGCACAAACAATTTCGGCGGCAGAGATATCGTTGGATCTGATTTTAATGATATTAAACCGACGCAAACTGCTATTAACTCTGAAAAAATCCAAGAATAATATAAAGCGCCTAAAGGCAGGCGAAAAATTACCTCCTATCGAGATGGTTGACATACCTGGTAAGGGTAGATATATCATAGAAGGGCATCATAGGTATGTTGCAAGCCAACAATCAGGAATACCAGTAGAGATAATAGTTGTAGAAGGATCTGGGCCAGTAAGTGTGCCTTACAGTAAGGAGAGTATATTGATGAATCCCAATTTTGGGAGGATTAGGAGGGAAACATGAAGATAAGAAAAATAACATCTTTAGGAGTTGACTATCTTGACGATGTGGGCAACCTTGCGTCCGTTAATTTTCAGGAGTACCATAAAAACTGGATGGCCTACAGAAAAAGAAAAGAAGGGCTAAGCGAACTCCAGGTTGCTAGTTTAGCTAGCAGAGACAAAATTATTGGGCAAAGAGAAATACGGGGTAGTGTATGCTACATCGAATTTTTCACGCGTCCTTTTGTTCGATTTGAGTTTCGGTATCCTGAAGAACAGAAACAATACGCGCAACTTCGAGACGCTATTTGGGAGGCAGGGTGGTAAACAAATGATTTAGGCTAGAAATAAAGTTCATACCCCTAAAGACATTGTCTATCATCAAACAGCAAGATGGGCAGCGTATCCATCATCTCAGGTGCTCTCGCGAGTGCGCCCAATCTTTGCTATCTGATTTCATCATTTTAAAAAGCGTTCTGCCCCGCTTTCTCTACTTCTCCCGTATATACTCTATAAATTATTCGCTTTCCATTAGTCTTGCCGTCTCTGGATGCCAAACAGCTCACGAGCATGATTAATAACACAACAGTTCATGCAATACTGAATGATAGTTCTGGAAGTATTGTCAATCTTCCCAGCAATAAATAATTGTGTTTTTTTCTCCAGTGTTTTCACAAGAAGTGCATCCAAAGTGCACCCAAAAGTGCATCCAGTTCAAGAAGTGCACAAAAAACCGCTCTATAGAGCGGTTTTTTCTGGAGCCAACGAAGGGACTCGAACCCTTGACCTGCTGATTACGAATCAGCTGCGCTACCAACTGTGCCACGTTGGCGTTTCAACAACTGCGATTGTATCATACTTGGCATCTGCTTGTCAATCATTCCGAGCGAAAATACTGATAGAAAGTGCATTTAATATTGCCGTTATATAACTTTCGCTTTTTATCCGCCGGCTTTCCGTAGGCCGATTCAAACTGATCGTCTGCGCAGATGAAATAGCTCTTGAAATTTTTCAGTCCTCTCAGCCTCGAGCCCATTTGCCGATAAAGCTCACGCACCTGCTTTTTCTCGCCCATGCGGATGGCATAGGGCGGATTGGAAAAAATGCTCCCTTCCGGCGTTTCTGGGGCAAAAGCCCTGGCATCAGCAACGGAAAAGCGAATCAAATCTGAAACGCCTGCTCGCTTGGCGTGAAATTCCGCCATCTCCACCATTTTCGGGTTGAGATCTGAAGCAAAAATCTGTGTTTCCACTTCTTTTTTCACGACCGTGCTCGCCTGCTCCTGTTGCCGGCGAAATGCCTTTTGATAAGCCTCGTTCCAAGCCTCAGCATCGAACTGCCGAAAAAAGCCGGGCGCACGATTTTTTGCCTGCAATGCTGCTTCAATGACAATCGTCCCGCTGCCGCATGTCAAATCGTAAAATGGCCTGTCTCTCCAGCGCGAAAGGCTGATGATTCCTGCCGCCAGCGTCTCCCGCAAGGGCGCCGGACCGTTTTTCACGCGGTACCCCCGGCGATTCAGCCCCTGGCCACTGGTATTAAGGCACACGCTGACCTGATCTGCCAAGAT
>JAHZHM010000071.1:3909-4164 GCA_019420265.1 Clostridiales bacterium | reverse complement strand
CTCTTCTCAGGGCCTTGGGCTGGGCGATTTGTTGGATGAGGTTGTCTCGCATTTTGGGGAAGCGGAGGCGAGCCAAGAGGAAGAGGATGCTTGCTATGTCGCTTTTGTAGGCAAGCCGAACGTGGGAAAATCCTCTATTACCAATAAGATTTTAGGGCAGGAGCGCAGCATTGTCAGCGATATTCCAGGGACAACTCGGGATGCCATCGACTCGGTATTCTATCGGGACGGCAAAAAATATGTGCTGACAGACAC
>JAHZHM010000071.1:1575-3899 GCA_019420265.1 Clostridiales bacterium | reverse complement strand
GCGCGCATCGAAGAGGAATCCATCGAGCGCTATAGCGTCATCCGTTCGCTGGCCAGCGTGCGCCGGGCGAATGTGGTCGTCGTGATGATCGATGCGCAGGAGGGGATCACCGAGCAGGACGTTAAGATCGCGGGGTATGTGCACGATGAGGGCAAGGCAGTGATCATCGCCGTCAATAAATGGGATGCCATTGAGAAAGATACCTATACGATCGAGAGTTATAATAAGAAGATTGCCGCAGAGCTTTCCTTTATGACATATGCGCCAAGGATCTATATCTCTGCCAAAACTGGGCAGAGGATTGATAAGCTCTTTGATTTGGTGGACAGAGTGTATGAAAACGCAAAGCGCCGCATTTCCACAGGGCTTTTGAACGACTGCCTGCGCGATGCGGTTACAGCGGTTGAGCCGCCCTCGGATAAGGGCAGGCGGCTGAAAATTTTCTATGGATCGCAGGTGGCTGTGGCACCGCCGACTTTCGTGCTGTTCGTCAATTCCAAGCCGCTGATGCACTTTTCCTATCAGCGCTATCTGGAAAATTTCTTCCGCAAATCCTTCGATTTTTCCGGCACGCCCATCCGCATTCTCATTCGGGAGCGGGGAGAGGAAAAAGGGGTTTAGCTTGCAATTTGCGCTGTTTCCTGTATAATAAAAGCGCGTGATTTCAGTTTTGGAGTAACTCTATGGATATTTTAGTATATCTGGCGGTGGCCGTTGGCGCATATCTAATTGGAAGCCTTTCCTCTGCCATTATCATTTCGAACGGCGTTAAGAAAAAGGATATTCGCGATTATGGCAGCGGCAACGCCGGCGCGACGAATATGCTGCGCACCTTTGGCTGGCTTTCCGGCCTGCTGACTTTTCTATTCGACGCGGCAAAAGGCACGCTCTGCGCATGGCTGGGCTGGCTGATTGCGGGGGAGATGGGCATGCACATTGCGGCGGTTTGCGTCGTTCTTGGGCATAACTGGCCGCTCTACTATGGTTTTCGCGGCGGCAAGGGAATCGCGACGATGTTTGGCGCTTTCCTCTTTATGTTTCCGCTGACTGCGCTTTTGCTGGCGCTGGCCATTGTTGTGCTGATTGCGATTACGCGCATTGTTTCGCTCTCAACGCTGCTGGGCGTGACGATTGCGGCGGCGATTGTCATTTGCAGGGAACCGAGCAACCTGCCGCTGGTGATCAACTATGCGGCTTTTTGGGTGCTGGCTATGGTGCGGCACAAAGGCAATATTGAGCGCTTGCTCAAGGGTGAGGAACGAAAGCTGGAGTTTGGCTCCAAAAAGAAAAAAGCAAATGAGCAATAGAGCAATAAAAAAGCGCCAGACGGCGCTTTTTTATTTTAGGCGAGCTTTGTGTGAAAGCCAAAGAGGCATTTAGCACTATGCGTTGCTCGCTGTTTTGGGAAAACACTGGGGCAAGAAACGGAAGCGAGCCGCTTTCATCTGTAAATTTCAAGCGAGCACGAGCCATCCTCAAAGAAGGATTCGATTTCATATTTGAGCGCGCCTTCCCGATAAATTTCGTTATACATATCGCTTAGATCCTCCGTTCGCCCTGTGAAGGTCGTCCATCCGGAGTCTGGAAGGTCTACTTCCTTATAGACACAATCGGGGTATTTCCTTCTCAATTCCTCCATATCGAACTTGAGGGAGCGATCTGTTGTTCCAAGCACATATTCGATGGAATGCTCTCCCCAGTTAAAGCCAAGCCCTTTGATCGCTTCCCGGCCGTAGATAGAGGCAAAATCGTCCCAATACTGCCCGATGTTCTCATACTGGATCTCGTTTTCCGTAGAAAATGTTCTGGAAATGCCGTAAAACCTCATAGTTTCCTCCTTGCGGTTCTTTATCTCAGTATAGCATATTGTTAGAATCCCTTCCCAACTTTTTCTGATGTCTTCTGCGAGGTGAAAGGGGAGAACTTGCGGGTTCAGCTTCAAAGCTTTCGGGTGATTGGCATAAGGTCGCGCATAAGCCTTTGCTTTGGGGCAAGAGAAGGAGAGGAGAAATCTCTTAAAAGCATGATAATAATCGCAAAATCTCCTGCATATATTACAACAGTTAATATGGAGGAGGTTTTCTATGGAGAATTTCAACGTTTATCAAGATATAGAAGCCAGAACAAACGGAGAGATCTACATAGGCGTTGTGGGGCCGGTACGAACGGGGAAGTCTACCTTTATCACGAAGATGATGGAGCTGCTTGTCCTGCCAAACATCAGCGACGAGAATGAGAAAGTACGGGTTACCGACGAACTCCCTCAGAGCGGAGCCGGCCGGAGCATCATGACCACACAGCCAAGGTTCGTCCCGGGAGAGGCT
>JAHZHM010000071.1:0-1565 GCA_019420265.1 Clostridiales bacterium | reverse complement strand
CCTGGATGACAAAGCCAAGATGCATGTGCGCATGGTGGATTGCGTCGGCTATCTGATCCCGGGTGCCATTGGCCAAGAGGAGGACGATGCGCCCCGGATGGTCAAAACGCCGTGGTTCGATCACGATATCCCCTTTGAGCAGGCGGCGGAGATCGGGACGCAGAAGGTGATCGACGAGCACGCGACGGTTGGCATCGTCATGACGACGGACGGCAGCATCACGGATTTGCCCAGAGAGGCATATGTGGAGGCGGAAGAGCGGGCGGTGAGCGAGCTGCAAAAGATCGGCAAGCCGTTTATCATCGTGCTCAACTCGGCCAATCCCGAAACTTCTGCCGCAGAAGAGCTGCGCGAGCAGCTGCAGGAGAAATATGGCGTTTCCGTCGCGCTTGTTAATGTGCTGAATTTGCAGCGGGAGGATATTTCCACGCTGCTTTCCGAGCTGCTCTATGAATTCCCCATCCGGCAGATCAATTACCACATTTCCAGCTGGCTCTGCTCGATGGCGCCGGATCATTGGCTGCTTTCGGATGTGCTGGAAAAGCTTGGGACGGCCAGCGAGGGAGCCGTGGCGATGAAGGATTTTGCCGTGCTCACCGTGCCGTTTGAAGATGCGGATTATGTGGATAAAATTGCCATTCAGGATATTCAGCTGGGCAATGGGCAGATCAACGTCGATCTGGAAGTCAAGCGGGATCTGTTCTATCAGATTTTGGGCGAGGAATGCGGCCAGGAGATTAAGGACGACAGCCATTTGGTGGAGGTGGTCAAGGCGCTGGTCGATGCGAAACAGCAGTATGACAAGATTGAGAGCGCGATGCACGAGGTTCAGAGCAGGGGCTATGGCGTTGTGCAGCCGGTGCTTTCGGAAATGCGGCTGGAGAAGCCCGAGCTCATGCAGCAGGGCAATAAATTTGGCGTGCGCCTGAGAGCCAGCGCGCCCAGCATGCACCTGGTGCAGGTGGATGTCGAGACGGAAGTCAGCCCGATTGTGGGAACGGAAGAGCAGAGCCAGGATTTTCTCAACCACTTGCTGGAGGAATACGACAAAGGCGAGGATATTTGGCAGACGGATATTTTTGGCAAATCGCTCTACGATATTATCCGGGAAGGGCTCTCGGGCAAAATGGGCAACCTGCCCGAGGATGCCAGAGAAAAGATGCAGGAGACGCTTTCCCGGATGGTCAACGAAGGAGATGGCGGCATGCTCTGCATTCTGCTCTAAGAGAAGAACAAAAAAGAAGGCTGCGGCCTTCTTTTTTTGCTGCCGGCAATATGGGGAGAAAAAATAGTGGCGGCGAGGGCGAAAATGATGGAAGAAGTCTTTGGGTGGAAAGGTGCACCAAAGGGCCTGGCAGGCGGGGAAAAGAAAATATCAGCATGGAAAGGAAAAAGGGCTTGTCAAAACAAGAAAAAGGGTGATATGATAATAAATACAAAAAGAAATTACTCTAAGGAATAAAAGTATAGGAAAAGGCTTGACAGATATGGATAGCTGGGCGAAACTGTTGCAGACAGACAGACAGACAGACAGACAGACAGACAGACAGACAGACAGACAGACA
>JAHZHM010000070.1 GCA_019420265.1 Clostridiales bacterium | reverse complement strand
TGGTGCTGGGTGTGCCGCTGGCGGCAACCATCTATAAAGTCCTGAAAAGCCGCGTCTCCCGCAAGCTCGATCGCGCAAAGGAAGCTGAAGGCTGCGCTTCTCCGCCGGAAAGTCCCGCCGACGCATCTTAAGCTCCCAAAAAGCACTCAGCAAACCCTGGGTGCTTTTTTGATGCCAAAACTTCCTGCCAGCCGGCAAGTGCGCTTTTTCCCGGCTTATGGTAGAATAGAAAAAACACGCGCAAAGGAGCAGCATGATGCCAAACTATTCTATCCTTCTCTTTGATCTCGATGATACTCTTCTGGATTTTCGCGCCAACGAGGCCAGCGCATTGCCCGCGCTGTTTGCCCTGCATAGCTATCACTTTACCGCGCCCATCGCCCAGGTTTACCACAGCATCAACAACGCCCTTTGGTCCTCCTATGAGCGCGGCCTGCTCCCGCTGCGGGATGTGCTGGACGTTCGCTTCGCCCGCACCATGGCACATTTCGGCGTGCAAGTGGACGGCGCGGCTTGGGAAGCAGAATATCGGCATCTGCTCTCTTTGGGGCACCAGAAAATGGAAGGTGCGCTGGAAATCTGCCAGCTTCTTGGCAAGACACACCGGCTCTTCATCGTAACCAATGGCGTTACGGGCACACAGGAGCGCCGCCTGCGGGAAGCCGGGCTGTTCGATTTCTTTGAGGATATTTTCTATTCCGAGCTCATCGGCCATCAAAAGCCTGCCCGGGAATTTTTTGAATACGTCGCCGCGCACATTTCCGGGTTCGACGCAAAACAAGCACTGCTCATCGGCAATTCCCCCGCGACGGATATTCTGGGCGGCCTGAATTTCGGCATCGATACCTGCCTCTATTCCCCCTCTGGCCTGCCTGCCCCGGCGGAAATTCCCGCAACCTATACCATCCGCAGCCTCTATGAGCTGCCACCGCTCTGCTAAATTGCAGTTTTTCGCCCGATCCCTCTTGACTTCAACCCCGCTTTAGGGAGTATGATAGGGGTATACCGAGTAAAACTTCATATTGTCCGATGGGCAAAATCGCGGCCTTTCCATTTGTCTCGCATTTTTGCCAAACAACGCACTGCGCCTAGAAGGCGCGAAAAGAAACCATGGAGGATTCTAGTATGGAAAAAGCAAAGGTCTATTTCACCAAGAAGATCGCCCCGGAAAGCCTGCTTGCGCTCTACGAAAAGATGGGCGTCTCTCTGCCCGGCAAAGTGGCCGTCAAGCTCTCGACGGGCGAAGCCGGCAACCCCAACTATCTGAACCCGGATCTCATCAAGGATCTCGTTCAGAAAGTGAACGGGACCATCGTCGAATGCAACACGGCATACCAGGGCAAGCGCTATTGTGCCCAGGATCACTATAAAGTAGCCGAGGAGCACGGCTTCACCAAGATTGCACCGGTGGATATTATGGATGAGGATGGCGAAATTTCCCTGCCTGTCGTCGGCGGCAAGCATATGAAGGAAAACTTCGTGGGCAAAAATCTGGAGAACTACGATTCCGTGCTGGTGCTCTCGCACTTCAAGGGCCACCCCAGCGGCGGCTTTGGCGGTCAGCGCCCTCAAGCAGATGATCCACCAGACCAAGTGGGGAACGCTCG
>JAHZHM010000007.1 GCA_019420265.1 Clostridiales bacterium | reverse complement strand
AAAAAATTTGCATTGACTGAGAGAGCAAAGATTTCATGAAACTGACGATTTTGGGGGAGTATGGCCCGTTTGCTCCGGCAGGCGGCGCCTGCTCCTCCTATTTATTACAAGGAAAACACGGCGGAAATATTTTGCTGGATTTAGGCAATGGCGGGCTGGCCCAAATGCAAAAATATCTTTCGATTTCCCAAATAGATGCCGTGGTATTGACGCACCTGCATTTCGATCACATTTCGGATTTGCAGATTTTAGGCTATGCGCTTTCCCAGCTGAAACTGCCCAGGAAGCCGGCGCTCTATCTGCCAAAAACGCCGGAAAAGATGGCGCAGCTATATGCGCTGCCTGCCTTTGATGTTCATCCGATTCAAGACGATTTGGAAATTCAGATTGCAGAGATGAAGCTGGTTTTCGCAAAAATGACGCATCCTGTTGAGGCGTATGCCGTCATGGCAGAGGAAGATGGAACTTGCTTGCTATATTCTGGAGATACAACGCGCAATCATGCGATTGAACATTTGGCAGAGATGGTGGATTTCGCCCTGCTGGATGCGGGGCTTTTGGAAGCTCAGGCTGGAGCGGGTGCGCCGCATATGAGCGTGGGGCAAGCGTGCGAAGTCGGAAGGTTTGCAGGAAAGATGGTCTTAACGCATTTCTCCCCGCTATATACGCGGGAACAGATTCGCCAGGAGGCCATGGAAGAGGCAATCTTGGCAAAGAGTGGGATGACTTTTGAAATCTAAATTACAAAATCATTTTCCATATTGCAGCTTAACGGCGCGGCGTCCGCTCTTTTTCGCGGCGATTGCGTTCCTATTAGGGCTGCTTTTGGGCGGGGCATTGGAATTTTCATGCGCCGCTTTCTTTGCTATGGCGGCAGCAGTCTTTCTGGGATCTGTTTGCTGTTATCGCCGAAGCTTTGCCGGATTGCTGCTTTTGGTCAGCATCTTTTTCTGTGGTGTTGGCGCAATGAGGCATTCTCTTTCTGTGGATTATACGCACCTGGATCTAGACAGCGGCGCGATTATAGAAGGGCGAATTGAGCGCAAAACACAAAAGGAAGGATATGTGCTTTATCGCTTGGGAGAAGTGAAGATCGGGGAAGAGAAGTTAAAGGGTGGAATTTTCCTTTCTTCTCAATCGGATTATGAGATAGATGATTACATTATCGCGCAGGCAAATTTGCGCATCCCCGAGCGGGCGGATTATCCGCAAGGCTTTGATGATTTTCTCTATTGCCGTTCACAAAACGTTCTGCTGCGCGGCATAGCGCTCACTGATCAGAAAACGGGAGAAGCAAATGATATCGCTTCCTTCTTTCATGGGGCAAACCGCTGGATGAGGGAGCAGATGAAAGAGCTGTTTGCAGAATCCGCCCTGGCGCAAAGCTTAGTGCTCGGGGAAAGTGAGGATCTGGAGCCGGAAGTTGCCGCGCAGTTCGAGCAGGCGGGGATTGGGCATATCCTCTCTGTTTCAGGTATCTATCTGTTTTTCTTCGCCATGTTTTTGGAGCGCTTCCTGCTCTTCTGCCATGTGCCGAAAAAATGGCGCGACGGAGCAGGCGTTTTGCTTTTTCTGATATTCCTTCTCATCTTTGGAGAGAACACGGCAGTTTGGAGAATGGCAATTTACTATGGTGCGCTGAAAATTTGCAGTATCTGCTGGAAGCAGGGCGATGAACTGACGTTTCTATCGCTGGCCTTTTTCGTGACCATCTTGCCAAATCCGGCAAAAGTTTATGATTTGGGCGTGCAGTATTCCTATGCTGCGGTATTTTCGCTCGTTTGCATGATGCCTTATTTTGAACGGCTGTTCTCACGAATTAGGCCCGATTTTTTATCCAAGGCTTTGGCCAGTGTGTTCTGCCTCAACATCGGCTTGTTGCCATTGCTCATCCGCCAAGAAAATAAAATATGGGCCTTTTCTTTATTGGCGAATCTGTTGGTAACGCTCTACACTTCTTTTCTTCTTCCGCTCCTGACCGTTTTCACGCTGATTTACGGCATGGTTGGAGAGGCAGTCTCTTTCCTTGGAGTAATAGGCGATGGGTTGCTTGGCCTTTTGAAGGCGTTTGCCGAACGCGCAGAAATCTGGAAAAGGGCAGCGCTTGCATTGCCTAGCCCAGGGGCGCTTATTCTGCTGCTTTGGTTCTTGCTCTTGTTTCTTCTCTCGCGCAAAAACTTTCTTTCCCCCAAGCCCAAGGCGATATGCGCAGGTGTCTTTGCCGTTGTTGTAGCGGTAACTGTCATTCTTCCTCGGCTTTCTAACGCCGAGGTTCAGATCGATTTTTTAAATGCAGATGGCCTAAGCGCAGTTATTCAGGCAGAAAATGGGGCATGTGCTGTAGTTGGGACGGCGGCAGGAAGAAGCAGCGCTGATTATGTGATCAAAAATGGCTATACGCCGCAATACACCATTTGCCTTTCCAAAGAGGAGCGGCATACGGAAGGCGTCGAGCGGCTTTGGGAATTTGGGCACACCGGAGAGATTTTGGCCGCGCCGGATGCTGCGAAAGTGTTGGAGCAGCGCTATGGCATTGCTTGCACAGAAATGAAAAGCATGATCTTGCCTCTCAGCCCGCGGTGCCGCATTCTCATCGTATACCATGAAGCGCATCAGATGATGGAAGAGATTCGGGTGGAAATAGATGGGCGCTGCGTGTGCCTGATGGATCTTTCGGAGGATGGGCCGAATGGCCAAGAGCGGGTGGATGTGTTATACTGGGAAGGGGCAGACCACACTGCGGTTTCTAGCGGTGTTGAATATGATGTGCTCATTTTGCGCATTCCGGAATGGGGAAGGGTGCTGCCGGTTTCCTGCGATGGCAAACGCCAGATTTATAATTTATATGAGGCGGGAAAAG
>JAHZHM010000069.1:675-6383 GCA_019420265.1 Clostridiales bacterium | reverse complement strand
TGCTCTCCCGGCCTCAAATATAGGTGATAGGTATTCGCCAAAATGATCTGCGCGCCCGCCTCTTTGACCTGCTCGGGCGTCAGAGCTTTTACCGTCGCCTGCGTACCCACGGGCATATAGATAGGCGTTTTGATATCGCCGTGCGGTGTATGCAAAACACCTGCTCGCGCCCCGGTCTTGGGGCACTCCTTGATGAGTTCAAATTCAAACATCGCTCTCTCCGTTCGCTACTAACTAGTTCGCCTTATTATAGCAGATTTTTCTACTCCTGAACAGCGAAATTTGTACCCTCCACTTTTGCGCAAAATAAAAGAGCACTGGCGGCGTTTGTCCTTCCAGCGCTCTTCTCTTTACCGCTCCTCACTTGCCAGCGGTTCCCTCTTCCTTCTTGCGCGGCGCAATGCCCGCTTTTTTGGCCGGAACATTGGCATGGCCCTGCCTTGAGACATTGAGCGCAACACCTACCATGCTCATAAACATCAAAATACCCGAGCCGCCATAGCTGATAAAGGGCAAGACGACGCCTGTTGCCGGCAAAAGTGAGGTGTTGACGCCGATATTTAAGACAACCTGAATCGCGATCATCGCAACGGCTCCCGTTGCCAAAAGCATGCCCGTCAGATCCCTTGCGCGCATTGCCGCCACGATTCCCCGCCAAATGAGAATGGCAAACAGTGCCAGAATGACCAGGCACCCCACAAACCCAAGCTCTTCCGCAATGATAGCAAAGATAAAATCGGATTCCCGATAGGGCAAATACAGCATTTTCTGCATACTATTGCCCAGGCCGCGGCCGAAGAAGCCGCCGGCACCAAAGGAATACAGCGATTGCTTGACCTGCCAGCTGGACATCGGATCTTTAAAGGCATCCAAGCGATCCGCGCGATAATCAGCCTGCGTCACCAAAATCACCGCGGCAATGCCTATCACGCCGATGACCGCCCCGAGATGCGTGAGTTTTGCGCCGCCCACATACATCATGCACATTACCAGCGCCACAATGCACATGATAGCCGAAAAGTTCGGCTGCTTATAGATAATCGCGCAGACAACCAGCAGAATTGCCAAAAACAGCAGCAGGCCATGCACAAAAGACTGCATCTTTTGAGGCCGTTTCCCGATTGAGCAGGAAATGAAGATAATCAGCGCAACTTTCATAATCTCGGAAGGCTGAATACTGATGCCCACATTGATCCACCGCCTGGAGCCATTGATATTCACGCCAATGCCCGGCACAAAAACCAGCGCCAGTGTGATGACGCCAAAAACCAGAATCGCCCAGTAGGGTTTGATCCATTTAATCGGGGTCAGCCATTTATATTTTTGATAAGGCAGTTCCAGAAAATAGTGGTAATCGAAGAACATGAAAAACAGCATGAGCAGCGCCCCGATTGCGACGCAGATAAACTGCTTGAGAAAATAATAGGCGCTGGATTCCCCGCTCACTTCTGCGACATAATAGCTGGAAGAATAGACCATCACCAGGCCGATGCAGAGCAAAAGCACCAGAGAGACGATCATCGTATAATCGAATGTCTGTTTATAGCGCACTTTGCGCTTTCTTTGCGTTTTCTGAGGCGCCTGCCCCCGGCCACGCATGGGAATCACATTATCACTCAATTTGCTTACTCCTTAAAGCCATGAACAATTTGCTTGAACACTTCGCCGCGCTGCTCAAAATTATCGAACATATCCCAGCTGGCACATGCCGGCGAGAGCAGCACGCATCCGCCCTTGGGCGCAATCTCCCGCGCCAGAAGCACCGCCTGCTCGAAGCTCTCTGCCGTGTGGACGGCGGCATAGCCGGCATCCTCTGCGGCCTTCAAAATCTTCTGCTTGGTCGCCCCCAGCACCACGATGCCAACGATATTTTCTGTAAACGCCGCAAACATCTCGTCGAAGGTGTTTTGCTTATCGTAGCCGCCCAGAATGAGGACAGTTGGCGTCGTCATGGTCTGGATCGCCTTGATGGTGGAATCTGGGTTGGTGCCCTTGGAATCGTTGATATAGCGCACACCATCCACTTCCCGCACGAACTCGATGCGATGCTCCACGCCCGGGAATGTGCGCAGCGTATGCGCGATAGACTGCGGCGCGATGCCCATGCACATGGCAAGGCACACAGCAGCCAGGGCATTCTCCAGGTTATGCGGGCCGGGAATGCGCACATCTGCCGCCGGGCAAATTTTCTGCTCCTGCCCATTCATTCTAAATACTATGCTTCCGTTTTTTAAATATGCGCCTTCTGCGACTTCCTGCTTTCTGCTGAAGAGCAGCACATGGCTATGCAGCTCCGGGATGCGCGCAGCCGTCAGCGGATCATCCAGGTTCATCACGGCGAAATCTTCCTGCGTCTGGTTCTCAAATTCGCGCATCTTGCAGTCGCCATAGTATTCCATCGTCCCGAAGCGGTTTAGATGGTCTTCCGTGATATTCAAAAGCGCAGCTGCTTTGGGATGGAACTGATCGATGGTCTCCAGCTGCAGCGCGGCGACCTCCGCCACGATCACATCCCCCGGCTTTGTCTCCAGCGAGCGATCGCAGATGGGAATGCCGATGTTGCCCAGCGTGTAGGTGCTACGGCCAGCATCCGAGAAAATCTGACCGGTGAGCGCGGTAGTCGTGGTTTTGCCGTTTGTTCCGCTGATGCAGACAAAATCCGCCTGAGCCGTTCGATAGCCCAGCTCAATTTCCGAAATAACGGGCTTGCCCTGCTTCTCTGCCTGTTCGATAAAGGGCTGTTTGACGGGCACACCCGGGCTCAAAACCAGCATGTCTGCTTCCGAGGCGACGCTGGCCGGGTCTTCACCCAACCGATTTTCCGCGCCGGCATCAAAAAGAGCCTGAATGCCATCAAAAGCGTCGGCTTTTTTTTGATCGTAAAGCAAAACGCGTGCCCCCAGCTTGAGCAGCAAACGCGCCGCCGAAAAGCCACTTTTGGCCATGCCCACTACCATCACTTTTTGATTCGAAACTTCTATCATGCTCCATACTCCCCCGCGGCGCTCCGGGCAGGCCGCGCAAGCAAACTTTTTCAATTTAAACCGAATATGCAAAATTAGCTGACCATGAGCAGCGTCAGCAGACAAAAGACAACCGTAATAATCGCGTAGACACAGACGATCTTGGTCTCGTGTACGCCGGAAAGCTCAAAATGATGGTGCAGCGGTGCCATTTTGAAGATGCGCTTGCCGCCCCGCAGCTTATAGCTGCCCACCTGCAAAATGCAGGAAACGCTGGAGACGACATACATAATGCCCATGATCGGCAGCAGCAGCTGAAGCCTGGAGACAATGCCCATCATAGTCAGCGCGCCGCCCAGGAAAAAGGAGCCGACATCCCCCATAAAGACTTTTGCCGGAAACGCATTATAGCGCAAAAAGCCTAAGATAGCACCGGTGAGCGCGGCGGCAAAAATCGCCATATCCTCTCCCCAGACATTCTGGCCCAGCAGCGGCAGGAAGATGAGCGTAAACGTCGCGGCATTGGCCAGAGTTACGCTTCCCGCCAGGCCATCCAGGCCATCCGTCAGGTTGACGCTGTTGGTCATGGCGATAATAGCAAACATAGTAAACGGAATATACCAAAGCCCCAGATCCCAGTAAGTATCCAGAATCGGGACATATAATTTGGATCCAATGGCAGGGTTCTTATATGCGTAGACAGCAACCAGCGCCGCAAATACAACCTGCGCGACAATCTTCTGATATGGGCGCAGCCCCAGCGAGCGGTGCTTGAGCACTTTGATCAGATCGTCGATAAAGCCGATGAGGCCAAAGGCTGTGGAACCAATGACGGCAAACCACAGGTAGTCTCCCGTCTCTGCCAAAAAGAAAGCTGCCGCCACCAAAACCCCGAGCGTGATGAAAATCCCGCCCATGGTTGGCGTCCCTGCCTTTTTTAAATGGCTCTGCGGGCCATCTTCCCGAATGGATTGCCCTGCCTTCAGCTTTTGCAGCACGGGGATCAGGAAATGGCCGCAGCCCAGTGCGGCTACAAACCCGATCAAAACGGCAAATATGACTTGATGCATCTGAAACATACCTCTTCTTCTGACGATTTTCTCGGCACGATGCTGGGATACAGAAGAGCCAAACGCATCCCATCATAAAACTTCCGCAAAGCAGCCGAAGTTTTCATTTTGCCCCGGCCACTGCCAGCCACGGTACTGTGCAAAGGCAAGCCGAGCATTTGCTTCCTGCCTGGTATGGCAAAACAGAGCCATCGCCCGGGAACTCCTGAGCATCCGGGCTTCTGTTTCTGCTAATGGCTAGATACCATAATCGGCGCACATCGTGCGGCGACGGTAGCCGTCAAAAAACGCTCAGGCCTCGGAAGGCTGCTCCCTTCCATTTTAGGCCGTGCGTTTATTATACCATGTCGGCGGCGCGCATCGTGCGGCGACGGCAGCCGTCAAGAAACGCTCAGGCCTCGGAAGGGCTATGCACTTCCGTTTAGGCCGTGCGTTTATTATACCTTGTTTCTGGCAGGAGTTCAACTGCGCGGCTACCGGCCGAGTTCATCCAGTATTTGAGCAACGATCACCTTTTCATCGAAGGGGAAATGCTGCCCGCAAATCTCCTGATAATCCTCATGCCCCTTGCCTGCCAAAATGATGACATCCCCCTTTTGAGCATGTTCCAGGGCATAGTGAATTGCCGCCCGGCGATCTTCCACGACAATGTGATTCTCTTTTTTCATCCCAGCAAGAATCTGCTCGATAATCGCGCCCGGCTGTTCAAAACGCGGATTATCCGATGTAACGACGACAAAATCCGCCAACCGCTCAGCAATTTCCCCCATCATGGGCCGCTTGCCGGCATCCCGGTTGCCGCCGCACCCAAAGATGCAGACCAGCCTTCCTTTGGAGAAGCCGCGCGCTGTTTTGAGCGTGCTCTCCAGGCTATCCGGCTTATGAGCGTAATCCAAAATGATGCTGTAATCCCCGCCACGGGTATCCAGCCGCTCAAAGCGCCCGGGAACAGCCGCGACCGCTTCTATCCCCTGTTTGATGCTGATCATGTCCACCCCAAGCATAAAGCTTACAGTAATGGCCGCGAGAGCATTATAGATGCTGAACATCCCTGGTGTTTGCAGCAAAATGGGGAGCTGCGTCCCCTCCTTTGCCATAATGAAGCGGCTGCCTGCGCTTCCGAGCTCGATTCCCTTTGCCGTGACGTTGGCTTTCTTCTGGATGCCGTAGGTCAGCACCTGCCCAGCCGCGGCCGCGATCATGGCCTCTCCAAAGGGATCATCTGCGTTGATAGCGCTATGCTGCGCATTGGCAAACAGGATGGCCTTTGCATCCCGATAGTGTTCAAAATCACCGTGGAAATCCAGGTGATCCTGCGTCAGATTCGTGAAGATCGCGCCCTGGAAATGGATCCCATAGACGCGCTTTAAATAGAGCGAATGCGAGGAAACTTCCATCACGACAGTATCAATGCCCGCTTCCAGCATATCGGCCAGCAGTTTTTGCAGATCCGGCGCTTCCGGCGTCGTCCGCTCTGCCGGAATGACCCGATCTCCGATAATATTGACGATTGTCCCCATCAGGCCAACTTTGCTGCCCTCATGCTCGAAGATGCTTTTGAGCAGATAGGTCGTCGAGGTTTTGCCGCTAGTGCCCGTCACGCCAACCATGCGCAATTTTTCTGCCGGATGGCCATAAAAGGCCGCGGAGATCAGCGCCATGGCCGCTCTATCAT
>JAHZHM010000069.1:0-665 GCA_019420265.1 Clostridiales bacterium | reverse complement strand
CGGGCAGATCCTGCTTGTGCGTGACGACCAGGCAGACCGCGCCTGCCTCATAGGCATTTTTGGCATATTGATGGCCATCACTCTGATAGCCTTTGATGCAGAAAAACAGATATCCCTTTTGGACTTTCCGGGAATCATAGGCAATCCCCTCGATCTCTACCTGCTCTTCTCCAAAAATCTCGCATTCTATTCCTGTCAGAAGATCTCTTAGCTTCATGCCTCTTCCTTCTTTCTTTTGCTTAGCCGCAAGTCACTGTGATAATCTCGCCGGCTGCAGCTCTTTCATTCGCCTGTGGGTTTTGCGACTGCACAACGCCGCTCTCGCCACCCGAAACTCTGATCTCAAAGCCGTGCTCTTTGGCCGCTTTATATGCATCAATGAGCGTTTTCCCGCTTAAATCCGGGACGATCGCCGCCTCATTGGAAGTAGTGCCAGAGTTTCCATAGAGATCGATGCTGGCACCCTTGGCAACCTTTGTGCCCGCCGAAGGCGACTGCGCCGCGACATTGCCGCTCCCAAAGCTAGCTGAGGAGAAGCCGGATTCCTGCGCTTTTTGTGCGGCTTCCGCCATGCCCATTCCAGAGAAATCCGGAACTTCGACCAGCGTATCGATGGGTTCTGTCGGCACGACATTTGCATATTTCAGGCACTTTTCCAGCACATC
>JAHZHM010000068.1 GCA_019420265.1 Clostridiales bacterium | reverse complement strand
CACCTTCATCACACCCGCCGCCACAAAGCGGTCGAGATCCGCGCAAACTTTAGAGACAGGCGCAAAGCGCACGCCTCCTGAAAGCGAGGAAAGGCAATAAGCGCAGCGAAATGGGCATCCCCGGGAGGATTCATAATAGAGCACTCTGCCCGAAAACTCCTGCAAATTCTCATAGGGGATGGGCAGGCTGCCCAGCTCCACATAAGGCGCAGGCGGGTTTTGCCGAAATACCCCATCCTGCATATAGCAAAGCGAAGGCGTTTGGCGCAGGTCTTCGCCCCGCTCCAGCTTGTCCGCCAAAATGCGGAAGGCCTCTTCTCCCTCTCCGCGGATGATATAATCCGCAAAGCCAAGGTATTCCTCCGGCGCCGAAGAGGCCTCCGGCCCGCCCAGCAGCACGATCCCCGGCACAGCGTTGGCCAAAGCGCGGATATATTCGATATTCCAGATATACGAAGAAAACCCGTAAAGCGCCGCATCCTTGGCTGCAAGCTCTTCTGCTATCTGCTCCACCGGCTGGTTAATCGTGCATTCAAAAATCTCAATGCCCGGATGCCCGGCATACTGTGCCAGATACCGGATAGCCGGATTTGTATGCGTATATTTGGCGTTGACGCCCACAAGCACAATCTTTTTCATTTCTCTCCCAGGGGAATGATGAGCTGCATACCCGGATACGCGCCGCAGGCAATATCGTTATAGCGCCAAAGCGCCCGCTCGCTCACATCGAATTTCAGCGCCACATCCTCCAAAGTATCTGTAGATTTTAATGAGTATACTACAAAACCCTCCTTTGGGCAAGAAACCGCAATCTCCCTGCCCGGCCTTAGCTCCTCTGGCCGGGCAATTTTATTTTCCTTCATAATCGCTTGCATGGTCGTTCCAAATCTCTGGGCAATGCCGAAAAGTGTATCCCCCGCCTGCACCCGGTAGCGGTTTTTCTCAAAAATGGATGCCCTGCTCTGGGCCTTTTCCAGGCAAAAATTGGGGAACGGGATCGCAATGCGCCTGCCCGGCCGAAGCAGGTTTTTCTGCCCTTCATTTGCGCGCAGAATCATGCAAACCGGCACGCGGTACATCCGGCTGAGCCGCTCCAGCGTATCATTTTGACTCACAATATGGTTTAAAACAGCCATCCCTGCTTTTCCTCCCGGGCTCTGCCCATGCTTTCGGCGAAAAGCCGCTCTCATCTCGTTTTTCTCTTCCCCTTCAATATATTACGCCGCTTTGCCGCATATGCTCTTGCCTTGCATCGCGAAATATGGTATATTTTAGATAGAATGTGCAGAGTAGAGGCCTGTGCGTCATGGCAAAAAGCCAAGAAGTGTCTCGGGATGGGATGTCGCCCGAGAACGAAAGGGGATTTCCCCGCGGTACAGCCTCGCGTCCGCTGCCACAAAAAAAGAGAAGAATCACTTCTTTTTTATTGGTATGCTCTCCATTCTGAAAAAAAGGAGGTGTTTTTATTTTGCAAAGAACTCAAACTCGCAAACTTGTCTTTGGCGCGCTGCTGACTGCCCTTGCCGTGGTGTTAAAATCATTCCTGGGCATTCCGGTCTCCATGTTCGGCGGCCTGATCAAAGATATCAACTTCTCTGCCAGCATCGTCATGTATGCGGGCATTGCGCTGGGGCCGGTATACGGCGCTATCGTCGGCGCGCTGACGGATATCCTGTGCGCAATCATCCGTCCGCTCGGCGCATATATGCCGCTGTTTACGCTGACCAATGCACTCATGGGGCTGCTGCCTGCGCTGTTTTTCCTGAAAAACAAGCAGCACGGCTTCTGGAAAACACTGCTGGCTGTATCGACCGGGCAAATTGTCTGCTCGTTTATCTGCAACACGCTCATCCTCATCTATTCCTTTGGAATGCCCAGCAGCGTGGCCTGGTTCCGCTCTATCAGCACGTTTATCCTCATCCCGGTGCATACGGCGCTCATCTTTGGCCTGCTCAAATCCACCGAGAAATTTTTGGCACAAAACCTCGCGCTTCAAAACCCGCCCAAAAAGCAGGCAAATGCGCAGTAAACTCTAAAAAAACATCCCAAATCGCCCTGGCAAATGCCAGGGCTTTTTGTTGCGCAAATTCTCGTTTCCGCCCGGGCAAATCCGCACATTTTTCTCTCATAATCTAGCAATCTCTGGGAATAATGATAAAAAAGAAAAAGAGGGCCGTTATGAGAATTGACTGGAACAAAAAATATACGACGATCACCGCCTATGCCATTTTGGGAGCTGGGGCCTGCATTTTAATCTGCGCTGTCGTCTTTAATCTTGGCGAGGTTTTTTCTACTGTCCGCCAGTTTTTATTTATTCTAAAT
>JAHZHM010000067.1 GCA_019420265.1 Clostridiales bacterium | reverse complement strand
GACGTATCTTTTCGATATTCTGCGGCCGCTGGGCATCACGGGCCCGGCAGTGATGGGCAATGGCGCGGCGGTGATGGATGAAAAGGAGATGTACTTCCATTCGCTGATTTCGGAGGCAGATCTGCGGCAGATTTCCGCTCTTTGCCTCAAGGAGCGGGCGGCGCTGTTTATCAATGTGGAAGGGTATACCTGCTGCCTGGACAACGATTATACCATGCAGGCGGCGCGGCACTGGGCTGCGGATCGGCCGGATAACGATATCATGGCGACACTACATTTCTATCAAGATCCGGAAAAACTGCTGGCGGATGTCATCGGCAAAACGGGCAAGCTCATCGTCCTTCATTTTGAGGAAAAACGCGCCCGGGAGCTCATCGAGATTTTCAAGAAACAGAGCAACCTTGGCGTGATCTATTCGGAGTTTGGGCATATCGATTTGGCCAACCCCGGGCTGACCAAGCTTTCCGGGCTGAAGATGGTGATGGAAATGAAGGGGCTGAAGCCAGAGCAGGTGATGGCCTTTGGAGACGGCGAGAACGATACCGAGATGATCGAATATGCCGGGTTTGGCGTGGCCATGGGCAATGCCTGTGCCGAGGCCAAGGCCGCGGCAGATTACGTCGCGCCGGGCAACGATGAGGAAGGCGTCGCGAAAACCATCGAGCAATTCCTGCTATAGGAGGAAAAATTTGGATACAGTAGCGCTTGTTTCCTGCGCGGATTATGAGAAACAGACGGTGGACAGGGCCTTGGATGAGGCTCTGTCTTTGCTTGGCGGGTTAGAGCAATGGGTTCGGCCGGGCATGAAGGTGGCGATCAAGCCGAATTTGGTGCATAAGAGTAGGCCCGAGCAATGCGCGGTAACGCATCCGGCCATTGTTGCGGCGGTGGCCCGGCGGGTGATCGCGCTGGGGGCAGAGGCGGTGCTGGCCGAAAGCCCAGGCGGGGCGTATAACCAGAGCGTGCTGAAGGGAGTTTATGCGGCATCGGGAATGCAGGATGCTGCCCGGCAGACGGGCATGCAGCTGAACTTTGACTGCAGCCAGCAGATAGTGCAGAATGGGCAGGCGGCGGTCTACCGGGAGATGCCCATCCTGACGCCGCTGGCCCAGGCAGATCTCGTCATCAATATCGCCAAGCTCAAGAGCCATACGCTGACCGTCTATTCCGGCGCAACCAAGAATCTATACGGCGCGATCCCGGGGCTGATTAAGGCTGAACTGCATTTCCGCTTCCAGAGCCGGGAAGCCTTTGCAGATATGCTGGTGGATATCGCCCAGACGGTGGCGCCCCAGCTTTCCATCATCGATGGCATCTGGGGCATGGAGGGCGAGGGACCGGGCACGGGAGATCCCCGGCATATGGGCGTGCTTTTGGCATCGGCTTCGCCCTATGCGGCAGATGCGGCGGCGGTGCAGCTTTTGGGCTTTGAGCGCGGGGAAATCCCGGTGCTGGCCGCGGCGGAAAAGCGCGGATTGCTGGGGCAGGTGCAGATCGTCGGGGAAAAACCGGAAGAGCATCTGGTGAAGGAGTTCGTCCGGGCCAGCGATTCGGATGGCAGCCTTGCCGGGGCCAAACTGCCCGGGTGGCTCGCGCGCCCCATCTCCAACTGGCTGGCGCTCAAGCCGAAAATCGTGGCAAAGC
>JAHZHM010000066.1 GCA_019420265.1 Clostridiales bacterium | reverse complement strand
TTACGATTGCCTACAATGTGGATTTTGAGACGGTCTCTGAGCTGGAAACCCGCGCGGTAGAGCTGGAAGGGATTCAGATAGAGCAGAGCTACACTCGGGTTTACCCCAAAAAATCCACGGCCGCGCATATCATTGGCTATTTGGGCCGCATTACGGATTTGGACGAGCTGGCCGAAAAAGAGGCACAGGGCTATTCTGCGGAGGATCTCGTGGGCAAAGTTGGCATCGAGGCCACGATGGAGCAGTATCTTTCAGGCGCGACGCAGGAAAAACAGGGCAAGCGCACGCTGGAACTGGATTCCTCGGGAAGTGTGATCGGGCAAACAGGCTATGAAGCCCCGAAACAGGGGGATAGCGTCGTCCTCACCATCGATCTCAAGCTGCAGGAGCTGGTAGAGCGCGAACTAGAAGCCAATATCAAGCAGGATTACCAGGAACAGCTGCAAATGTACCAGGAAGGCCGGGCAGATGTGGGAAATAAAGAGGGGTACGACAGCAAGCTGGCCAAACGCTCCAAAAAGGAGATCGATTTCATCAAATCCGGCGCGGCGATCGTCATGGAAGTCAAGACGGGCAGAGTCTTGGCGCTGGCTTCCTATCCAAACTATGATCTCAATTTGTTTACCGGCGGCATTTCGGATGAGGATTTCGATGCGCTGCTCAACGATCCGGCGGCACCTTTGTTCAACAACGCCATTTCTTCCGTCTCCACACCGGGCTCCATCTTCAAGATGGCGACGGCAGTGGCCGGCCTGATGGAGGGGGAGATCACCGTCAATACCGTGATAGACGACGTCGGCCCCTATAACAAATACGTTCAGGAAGGCGCGCGTGCGCCGGAATGTTGGGTTTCGCCCAACTTTTCGCACCATGCCGGCGGGCAGAATGTCATTTTGGCGCTGAAGAACAGCTGCAACTACTTCTTCTATGAAGTGGCAGACCGCCTGGGCATCGAGCGGCTGATGAAGTGGACGGATAACCTTGGGCTGACCAGCAAAACGAATATCGAGCTGACCAGCGAGGCCGTGGGCTGGATTGGCAACCAGAAGATTTTGTACGATCCCGAGCTGCCCATCGATGGCCAGCGGACGTATAAACCCACCATCGTCTATAACCGCATTTATGAGCAGCTGCAAACCTATGGAGAGGCTCGGGGCGTTACATACAGCGAAGAGCAGCTTAAGTTGGCATCGGCCAGCCTGGTGGATCTGGCGCGCCTGGGCCGGCTGGATATCGGCCCGGAAATCCGCCAGGTTTTGAGCAATACGCTGGATATTCCGCAGAACGTCTCGCTGAGCCGAGGCTGGACCAACGACATCTTAAACTGGCTGCGCGAGCTCATCTGGACTTCTACGGATACCGTTACCCAGGGCATCGGCGTTACGCCCACGCAGCTGACCCCCATCGCGGTCGCGCGCTATCTTTGCGCGCTGGGCAATGGCGGAAAGGTGTATGATGCGCATATCGTCGATCAGATTATCGATAGCCAGGGCAATGTGGTGAAGAATTTTGAGCCGACCCTCGTGCGGGATCTGGAGCTGCCGGAGAGCGTGCAGAGCGCCATCATGCAGGGCATGGAGCAGGTTGTCTCGGCGGAGGATGGAGGCACGGCGGGTGCCGCATTTGTAAACTTCGCCTATAAGGATCAGATTGTGGGCAAGACGGGAACGGCACCGATTTCCACCATCGATATTGAAGATAATATCTGGCTTTGCCTGCTGGCCCCCAAGGAAGATCCGGAAATTGCGGTTGTCGTTTTTCTTCCCAACGGATTTTCTACTTCCAAGGCTTATCCGACGGCAAAAGCCATCATCAGCTACTATTTTGAATCCAAGGCGCAGCAGGAACCCAGCGCATCGCCTTCTCCTTCAGAGGGGACGCTGCTGGAATAGCGGCGGCAATTTCTGCCAAAATGCGCGCAAAAGAATTGCAGTCTGCGCGTATTTCGGTTATAATGAATGAGATTTACAGGGATTTCAACTGGGAGAAATTATGATAACGCTCAAAAGCACACAAGAAGGATTGGAATTTTGGATTTCCGATGCAGATTCCTATCCTAAAATTAAAAAAGAGCTTGAGGATACCCTTGGAGCGAACCGGGATTTTTACCGCGGGACGCATCTTCCGGCCAATTTTTTCGGATGGGAATTTACCGATCTGCAAAAGCGGGAGCTTTCGGCATTTTTAGGCCGGGAATATGGCATTTACCATGTGCATTTTTCGGATGACGATGCGCCCGAGCAGACGCAGGCGCAGCCCAAAAGGCGCGGCCGGCGCGTGGCTTCCCGGGCAGAAGAGCAGAGAGAGGAGCAGGAAGCGGCTGTACCGGAAAGCGCCCAGAACAGCTTGTTTTTGCCCAAAACCATCCGCAGCGGCCAGCGGATTGAATGCCAGGGGGATGTTGTGGTTGTGGGTGATGTGAACCCGGGGGCGGAGATCATTGCGACGGGCAATATCGCCGTGTTTGGCAAGCTGCGCGGGCTGGCGCATGCCGGCGCATCCGGGCGCCAGGATGTGATCATCGTGGCGAACTATCTCGTTCCGCAGCAGATCCGCATTGGCGGAAAGATTGCCATCATCCCGAAAAACCGGCGCATTGAAGGGCCGGAAATTGTGAAAATTTTAGACGGGAAAATTGTAGTAGATTCTTTGGTTTAAGAGCATATTGGAGGAAAGAGAGCATATGAACAACGTAATCGTAGTAACATCCGGCAAGGGCGGCGTTGGCAAGACGACGACTTCGGCGAATATCGGCGTGGGGCTTGCACGGCTGGGCAAGCGCGTTGTGCTGATGGACACGGATATTGGCCTGAGAAACCTGGATGTCGTTCTGGGGCTGGAAAACAGAATCGTCTATGACCTGGTGGATGTTGTCAGCGGGACATGCCGTTTAAAGCAGGCACTCATTAAAGATAAGCGCTATGACGGCCTCTATTTGCTGCCGGCCGCGCAGACCAAAGATAAAAACGCCATCACGCCCGAGCAGTCTAAGGCGCTGGTGGAAGAGCTGGAAAAGGAATTTGATTATGTCATCATCGACTGCCCGGCGGGTATTGAGCGCGGCTTCCAAAACGCGATTGCCGGGGCCAAGAGCGCGATCGTCGTAACCGTTCCGGAGGTTTCCTCTGTGCGCGATGCAGACCGCATCATTGGCCTGTTAGGGGCGGCGGAAGTGGAGGATATGAAGCTGCTGATCAACCGCCTGCGCCCGGATTTGGTGAAAAAGGGAGATATGCTTGCCATCGACGATACGCTGGAAATTCTGGGCATCGATCTCATCGGTGTGATTCCCGAAGATGAGCTGATTTTCCGCTCCAGCAACCTGGGAGAGCCCGCCGTTACGGACGATTCCTCCAAGGCAGGCAAGGCATACCGGGAGGTTGTCGACCGCATTTTGGGCAAAGACGTTCCCATCACCACGCCGGAAGAGAAAACGGGCTTCTTTGGCAAAGTCCGCAAGTTGTTCGGCGGGAAGGAATAGGCGGAGGGAACAGAGATGGCAATGTTTGGTTTATTTGGAAATAAGAAAAAGACAAGCAGCTCTGTCGCCAAAGACAGGCTCAAGCTGGTTTTGATTCACGATCGCGCTGGAACCTCTTCCAATAACGAGATGATCGAGATGATGAAGCGGGATATTTTGAAAGTGATTTCGGAATATATCGAGATCGATGAATCTGAATTTGAGCTGGATATCAAGACGGCAAAGGGCGGAAAAGACCGTGTCTTTTCGGAGATCGTCGCAAATATTCCCATCAAGCGGGTGCGCAAGATGGGCAAAAACAAATACTAGCCCAGGGCATTGGGCGAAAGAAAAACCGGCAGGATAGCCGGTTTTTTTGTTGCGATATCGCGCGGCCTTCAATGCCGCTTTAGAAGGGATTCCTTCAGTGCAG
>JAHZHM010000065.1:2486-3017 GCA_019420265.1 Clostridiales bacterium | reverse complement strand
AAATGCGCTCAGATCCAAAAATAGCCTGCGTTTCGCTCCCTAAAATCTGCGATCCCCGCTCCTTATTTCGGTTCACCAAAACAGAATACACTTCAGGCAGATTGATGCGCAAATTTCGGATCAGCTCTTTTGCATGCGGGAGCTGATCGCCGTTGATCACGAGCCCAACCATCATCTCCCCTGCAGCGCTATAGCGCAAAACGAGGTGGCGCAGCAGCCCTTTTCCCGTCCGTTCCTGATAGGCGGAGAGGCCATATTCATTCGCCCAATCCCGCACCAATGTGATGGCATCGTTCATCTCCGCCGGCAGCAGCGCACACTTTTTAATGTCGATCAGCTCATGGCTCTTCTGCTTGTAGTAGCCAATCTCGATCCCATCTCTCCCCTGCACAATGGGCAGCGCGGCCTTATTGCGATAGCCAAAGTGCTCCCTTGCAGGCAGCGGGAAATTGAGGACTGCATCGTCTGGGATTTTGGCAATCCGGTGCATGCACCCCTGAACGCGCGCATTCTTGTATTTCAGCTGCCCGA
>JAHZHM010000065.1:0-2476 GCA_019420265.1 Clostridiales bacterium | reverse complement strand
TATAGTTGCTGTGCTGAAGCTGGCACCCGCCGCACACGCCAAAATACGGGCAAGGCGGCAGAACACGATCCGGGCTGGTGCTTTTCCGCTCCAGAAGCTCGGCCTGGGCGTAGTTCTTGGCTGTCTTTGTGATTTTGACGCTGCCCCGCTCGCCCGGCAGCAGCCCCTCCACAAACACTGCCATGCCATCTGCGCGGCCGACTGCTTTTCCCTCTATCGTCAAATCGTTCGCTTCTATCTCATAGATATCATTTTTTTGCATTTTGAAACCTCTTTTTCCCTTTTCTATAGTATAGCACGCTTTGCCCACAGCCTGCAAAACCACAGCATCTGGTTTTTCTCTTTTCTTCTATCATATCATGAACTGGCGCTGCGATAAACAGCGCTTTCCAGCGACAAAAAGGCCAGCTCTTCTGAAGCTGGCCTCCATTCGTTCTTCTTTTCTTGCGGCTATTTCAGCCTTTTCCTGCGCCATACTGCCACTGCAAGAGCGCATAGGCAGAGCACCGCGCCAATGCCCGAGACGAGCAAGACGTTCCGATCGCCCGTTCTGGGGACTTCCTCCGTCCCAGGCGGATTATCCGAAGGATTCTTGGGGTCCTCTTCCGGGCTGATAGGCGGCTGCTCATTTGCGCGGTTATTGAACAGCGCAATGCTGATCTCGCCATCCGCAATCGTCCCGGTATCCTTGGCGGCGCTGGTCTCATAGCCGCCCTGATTTGCCTCCAGCTCGGTTATGATATACTCGGTTCCCTGGGGCAGGCCGGTTGCCGTTTTCGATTGCCCATGCCGCAATGTAACCTCCGCAACGCCATCCTGGAACGTGATATCCCCATAAGTTCCGCTCAATTTTTGGCGGAGCTCCACCTTAAAGTGGAAATCTGCCTGGGTGTTGCCGTTGCCTGTCACTACCTTGGCAACAGTCAGGTTGCCCGTTCCGGGCACAGGAGGCGCGCCCTTGCTGTTGACGAACACCGCATCCGCCGTCTGGTTGGAGACGATCCAGCCATTTTCATCGATCGCTGTGGTAACATAGCGCTCCTGATTTGCCTCCAGCTCTTTGACGATATACTGCGTGCCTGCCGGCAAATTCGCAATTACAATGCGCTCGCCGTGTTTTAGCGCAATCGTATCTCCGCTCTTGATCTTTCCCTGCTTGCTTCCAGCATAGGAATAGCTCCCGCTGAGGGCATTCCCATTTTCATCTCTCAGCGTCAGCGTAAAGTGGAACTCCTTTGCCGGATCTCCCAAATCGCCGGTGACGACTTTGCTGATGGCCAGGTGCCCTGCAGATTTTTTCACGTCCTCCCTGCTGTTGATAAATGCTGCAAGTTCAACTGTCTCTTCCTCAATCGTGCCGGATATTTTCCGCGTCGAGGGGATGGTATACCAGCCATCTGTCGGTGCCTCTGTAACCGTGTATTTCGTCCCCGCGGGCAGACCAAGAATGGTGATGCTCTCATCATGATGGAGCGGAAGCTGGCCGCCGCTTCGAATATAGCCGGCTTTATCCGTGCCATAGAAATAATACTCTCCGGCAAGCGGCTTGCCCGCGGCGTCTTTCAGTTCCACTGTGAAATTGAAGTTGCGCGTGTAGTCCTTTTCGCTCTGGGGCTTGCCCAAAACCTTTTTGCTGATGGTCAGCTGGCCGGTATGCGTATCTTTTTGCGTCTGATCCGTCACGACGACAATATTGAGCAGGCTGAACAAGCTAGTCAGCTCGGTATCGCCCAGATTATCGCGGTTGCCGTCGTTGTCGCTGCCCTCGTCTCCATAAAGCTCGCCCGTCAGCGCAGGATAGTTTTGCTGCACTCTCGTGCGGAGGAAACCTGTGTTGGTAACGAAGAAGGGAGAGATCGTCTTTCCGCCATCCTCGTCGTGCAGCCCGTAGTCCACCACGGCATTTTTGCCATAGTGCAGGTTGAGCGTGCGCTGCACGCCGGTTCCCTCCAGCGTTACATCCTCCCAAGCTTCAAGCCCTTGGTAGTTGCCGCTCTTTTGCGTCTGTGCAAATGCGGTAATATCGCGCAGCGTAATATTCACTTCGCCATCCGAAGCGTATTTGACCATGGTCTGAGACAGTTTGCCCACGCCTGCCATGACGGTGATGCCGTTATCCGGTGCGCCGGCATCCGCATAGATGCCATAGGTACCCACGACAATCGGAATGACCGAATCATTGATCGTATATCCGGATGGTGCGCTGATCTCCTTTAGAATATAGCGGTCGCAAACACTTCTTGCCCAGCCGATCTCCGCATAGCCGGCCTGCACAGCTCCGCTGGCATCTTTCGGCGCTCCCGGCTGGAAAATCAGAACGCCATCTTCGCCGTTGACCCTGGCGGTAACGCCTTTTGCTGCCAACGCGCCATCCGTCGCCTGATACAGGCCGAACTCTGCGCCATTGACGCTCTTGCCATCCTGATCGACTTTCTTGACCCGCAGCTCTCTCTGCTCATTTGGGATATAGATGAGG
>JAHZHM010000064.1 GCA_019420265.1 Clostridiales bacterium | reverse complement strand
GCGAGATGGCGCATTGAAAACAGACAAGCAGGCCCGCAATAAATAAAAAAGAATGATGGTTGAATGACGAATGGAATCTTTAGAAATTAAACTCATAGCAGTCAGAGACAGAATTTGTGCATGGGAAATGTTCGATACCCAGGCGCGCCAATACTTCAACGGAAGCGCCCGTCCCTTTAAAAACGTCGCTTCTCATGACAAACTCTCAGAATCCGACTATTACAGCATTCCCTACACCAAAAAACAGCTGAAGACATTTGAATATATCGGAAAATATGCGGAGTATTTTGAAGAGCTCTTTTCCGCTGCAACCGTCATTCTTCCAGAAGAAAAATACGATCACCTCGTCAAGGCCACCTTTGGGCCGGAAAGCAAAGTCTATCAGCTTTATCACGAAAAGGCCAAGGAGCCGACTGCTCCCAAGTTCCAGCCCACTCTTTATATCGATTTTGAGGCTATGAATATGCGCATCTGCGGCTGGTATGCGGAGCTGGTATGTGAAAACGAAACATTGGTCTACGAAGGCATTGCAAAGCCCTTCTCCGACACGAAATATGTTCAGCGGCTTTGGAGCCGCACTTACAGCGATCTGCTCACCTACTCTATCGATGAACTTTGCGAGGCCAAGCATATCCAAAATTTTGAGCGCTATTTTATCGAGATGTTCTCTAAAGCAAAAAAAATCTACACCTATGGCGATACGGATGCGCTGTTCGTCAAAAAGACTTTTGGCGCGGAGCTCTATAACTTCTTCAAGATTAAAAATATCGATGCCTGCGTCAAAGTTGCAGGGCGTGCGCTTTCCCTGGATAGAGCCTGCAAGCTATTTGGTGTCAGCGTCGAAGGCGATTTGCATAACCCCAAATATGATGTCATCAAAATGAAAGCATGCCTGGATATGGTCAATGCGCTATAGCAGCGCAATAAAAAAGCAGCGGAGCTTATCGCTGCTTTTTTATTATTCAAAATCCAAATACTCTTCCAGACAGACATTTTGAGCGTGGATTTCTTCCGCTGCCTGCTTGCCTACATACCGATAATGCCAAGGCTCGTGATATGCTCTTTTTCTTTTGGATAGCGCAGAATAAAACCATATTCATGCGCATGTTCTAGCAGCCATTTCCCTTCCTCGGTTTTTGCGTAGTCATCCGTCGATTTTTCATAGGAGACAGCCAGAATATCCAGGGCTAAACCCGTCGCGTGCTCGGTGCAGTTCCCCGGCATCACTTTGACGGGATGCTGATACGGATTGCTCCCATAGGAGGGATCTTCCGCCAGCTTGTCCGCAAACAGCTGCTCCTGATACTGAACAGAGCGGTAAGCGCCAGTCAGCTTATACTTTCCAATCCCCTCTTCTCTCGCATCCAAAAACATCTCTTTTGCTGCGATGGCGGCATCCTTTTGTATGCTGCCCTCTGGATTGACCAAAGCAACCTCATCGCCAAAGATACTATCCAGGCGCACCAAATCTTCTGGCCTTTCCGCTGAAATGGGATGCTCCCAGTTGACCAAAATGAGAAACCGGGCATCTTCCCTTTCCGCATTTTGAACGATTTTTCTAGGCTCTGTCGACGGGTCAAACTGCATGGGCGAAGCAGCAACTGGTTTGCTGGAAGGCTCCTCATTCGGGGCAGGCTTTGCCCGAGCCGTATATCTTCCCAGCGCAAACGCCAATACAAATTCTACCGCAAATATGCCTGCTAAAATACATTTTCCTAGCCCGGGAATCCCTCGCGCTCTTTTGGGCGGCCGTATGCTTCTGCTTGGTCTACGGGGATAGCGCATACATGCCCTCCTTCGTTTCTTCTGCACTGTTCCAAGGAAGCACAACTGTTTTTGTTGTTTTTTGCGGCATAAAGGAAGCACCGCAAATGAGTAGCAAAACCAAGCACAGAAAAACTCCAACCAATTTTCTCAAAAAAACTCCCCCTTATCTATATTTGAGTATAAGGGGGAGTTGTAACATACTTGCGTCAAAAGAGTAGCAGGATTATGAATATCAGTAATAATATGCTGGCTGCAATGCACAGGAAAAATTCCATCCTTCTTGCATACCATTTTCATCAAAAAGCATATCAAAAGATGCCCAGAAGGAAATCTGGTCGAACCGGCAAGTATAGAACCGATAAGAATCGCCGCCTTCGTTATTGAAATCTGATAGATTATATTCCATGAGATTATGGTATTTTCCAAACATCAGCGCATACTCTTCGCTTAGATCCTCTGACTGCTCATCGGATACGATCATGCAAGCATAGACTTTGCCTGTTTGAGCGTCCAGCGTAATCTGAATCTCTCTGTTTTTTTATGTCTTATGCTGGAGCATAATCCGCCAAATGCAGATTCTCTGGATCATAGCCCCAGTCCTTCATACCCTCTAAAACGATATCTCTCAAATTCGGGCCTATATTTTCATCATACCCCAGCAAAAAAGCCTGTTCTACAACATAATCGTCCAGCCCATCCAGCCTTGGGCACGCGCCCAGCTCCATCATGCGCAGCAGCTCCTGCTTTGCCTTTTCGATTGCCGCATCCCGGCCCAGTTCATTTTCCTTGCTTTCTTCCAGCGTTGTATAGCCGCCCGCATAGTTTACGGTCGCATTCATCATCCGCAGGCGGTAAAGCAATTCCAGATATTCTGGATCCGCATTGGCAACGCCAATCGTCGTATCGGATTGCTCCAGCTCTCTTGTATCGATCAAATAGGCATACTGACTATTTAAAATTTTATTTTCCTGCATTTGGAGCAACGCCGTGGGAACAAAAATGCCGCAGGCAATGAGCACAATCGCCGCAATAAAAGCAAAGGCGCTGACAAGCAACTTACGGTATTTCACTTTTGGGTACCCCCTTCCGCTATTTGCAGCGAAAAGCTCACGGAAGTCCCTTTCCCGGGTTCGCTTTGGTAAAACAGCTGTGTGCCATGCACCTCTGCAATTTTGGAGGCAATCGAAAGCCCGAGCCCTGCGCCATGCAGCTTTCTGGAGCGGGATTTATCCACCATATAGAAAGCCTCCGTAATGCGGGAGAGCTCTTCCTTCTTCATGCCACAGCCGTTATCCGCAACGGTAACTACGGCATCCTGTCCTTTTCGTTTCGCGTCAATGCGCACATGCGTACTTCCCGCTTTGACTGCATTATCCACGAGGTTGAGCATGAGCGTTTTGAAAAGATCGTATTCCACTTTTACATAGGCAGGCATTGCATGCACTTCCAGCTCGCAGCTGTTTTTCTGCATTACGGGAAGCAGTGTATTGCCGATATCCTCGAAAATTTGCTCCAAAGAAATCTCTTCTAGCAAAAATACCTGCTTGCCTAGGACGATGAGATCCATCAGCTTGAGCGAAAGCGCCTCTAGCCTCATCCCCTCGCTTAAAATGTAGCCCGCAGCCTCGCGCGTCTCTTCCCGGCCCAAATCTCTTTGATAGATCATATCCGCATAGCCGATGACAGAAGTCAGCGGGGTTTTAAGCTCATGCGCAAAGTTGGAGACGAAATCCTCTTTTTGCTGCGCGTTCAGTTTGAGCTCGCTGATCTTGTCTTCAATGGTATCGGCCATTTTATTAAAACTATTGCATAAAATGCCAATCTCATCCTGAGTGCTGACGGCAGCGCGCTGATCGTACCGGCCATTGGAAATGCGCCGCGTTACCCGCACCAGCTGCAAGACCGGTTTTGTTAAAACCGCAGAAAAAATCATAACTGCCACAGCGCTAATGCCCAAAATGAGCAGATAGCTGAGCAGAAACTGTCTTTGCATCTGTTGGCGCTGCTGCACAATAGCCGATACATCCCTCGCCGTATATAGATAAATCTCCTGGCCGTTTTGTATAAATCGGCCTGAAACGACGAGCAAATACTGCTTCGAAAAGTTTCTTATGCCATACATGAGCCGCTCGGGCGCCTGCTCATCCAGATCTTCAAACAAAAAATCTTCGGGAAAATCCGAATACAGCATGCCCTTTTCCCTCGTAAAAATCGCGACCTGGTTGCCATCCGGCGCGATCTTTGCCGTATGCTGGGCAAGCGTCCGCAGCACTTTCCCTGTAACAACGCTGTTTTCCGTCGCGTTTAAAATATCGGATTGCAGTGTGAATTTTAAGAGCTGATACTCCTCCAGGCTTCGTTCACACTCCCTGTTGACAGCGTTTTGAAAGCTGGAGGAAATGATGAGATATCCAGAAGCGGCCAGCGCCAAAACCACCACCACAAGGGTACAAAGAAAAATCTTTGCCGCGAGCTTCATCTAAACCTCCAGGCGGTAGCCGATGCGGAATACCGTTTTTATCTTATCCTCCCAGGCAAGCTTTCGGCGCAGCCGCTGAATATGGGAATCCAGCGTTCTGGTCTCACCGGTAAAGGGTTCTCCCCAGACGCGCTCGTAAAGGTGCTCTCGGTAGAGCGCGACATTCTTATTGCGCACCAGTTCGACCAACAGATCAAATTCCTTCACCGTCAGCTCAATATTCACCTTATCTTTTAGCACAATGCGCGAATCCAAATGAATTTCCACATCATCTACAATCAGAAGCTGGTTTGCTTTCCCCGTGCGGCGCAGAACCGCCTCCACTCGGGCAATGAGCTCGCCGATCTGGAAGGGCTTGACGATATAGTCATCCGCGCCAATCCGAAGGCCTTGGATGCGATCTTGCAGCGAGCCGCGCGCGGTAATAAAAATAACCGGCGTGCCCATCGGGCGGACGTA
>JAHZHM010000063.1 GCA_019420265.1 Clostridiales bacterium | reverse complement strand
CACTCCCCCTCAAATCGAAATAAACAAAATCCTTCCTCTCTCCATTTTATCAGCTCATTCTGCGATTCACCATCTGTAGCGTGCAAAGTCTCCCACCCTTTTTCATAGGCGGGGAGAAATATCTCTCAACACTCCACCAGAAGCTCTATCAGCGCATCCAAGCCCGGCGCACTCTGCTTTTCCTCAAAAAGCCGCGCAACGGGAATGCCAAACGCACCGACCATCTTCTCCAGGGTGCTTAGCCTCAAATTACTAGCGGCGCGTTCAGCAGTATGCAGTGTTTTGAGCGCAATCCTGGCCTCAGTTGCCAGCATCAGTTGCGAGAGACCGGCTTTCTTGCGGAGCTGTAAAACGCTCCGGGCAACAGTTTGATTGATTGTTTCCATAATCTCCTCCCAAAAAACATGACTAGAAAATTATGGAACAACTACATATAAATTATATAGTTACAAAATTGCAACCACATGAGCGGCGTTTTTTCAGCACAGGAATTTCGCGATTCCCCCGGGCTATTTCTCCATAGGATATCGCATGTTAAAAGTTTGTAACAGCGGCTGTGCAGGCAAAAATGCTCAACAAAAAAAGAGAGCCTAGGCTCTCTTCTTTCCATTTTCTAAAATCTACGGCGGCGCCGGCGATAAACCGAGCCAACCTTTTTCCTTCTGGAGCGCGAGTAGCGCATTCTGCGGCTGCGCTTTGCACCCAGCGTGCGCACAACCAGAAAAACGATCAGCGCAATGGGGATGAGCAGCCAGAGCCAAACGTATTTGCTGATTTTGCGCACCTCTGTGTTGGGATCATCCAAATCGACCGGCCCGACCTTGTTCGCATTGGCATTTTCGACGAGCTTTTGGTATTCTTCGTTGCTCATCATATCCTCTGCCGCGGCCAAATCGCCCGAGAAGATCGTCTGTTCACCGTTCGCGATCACAACCTTGCCCACAATATCTCCCATGAGCACAGGCGCGGCCAACCCTTCATTTGGCGTAATCTGCACGGTAATTTGCGCGCGATCCACATCATTTTTTAAAACAATCGCACCATCTGCGCCCGTCCCAGCCGGAACGCATTTGAGCTTCATCGGCACACCGTCTACAACCGGTGCATTCGCCACATCAATCTGCAGCTTCTCCGCCGCCAATTCATCCAGCGGAACCTTGGAAAACTCGTTAAACCCATACTCAAAGAGCGAGCGGACGATGGTCCACCTCTTTGCCCCCTGATCCGAGCTGTCTCCAAATACCAGCGCGATCAGATGCCTTCCGTCTTTCTGCGCCGTGGCAATGACGCATCCGCCCGCATTGGCTGTAGAGCCGGTTTTCAGCCCCGTGGTGTATTCATACTCAAAGTTGGTATAGGGCGGCGTATTGGGATCTTTATTTTCCGGCGTATAGAGCAGCCGGTTGGTGTTTTCCAGATTGAAGTTGGTCGTCTTATCGACGGTCGTTGCATTATAGGTTTTACTGCCGGCGATTTTCATAATCGTCTCATTGCCCGCAGCATGCTGCGCCAGTTTGGCCATATCGCGCACGGTGGTCTGGTGCCCGTCCCAGTCTAAGCCCGAAACTGTAACGAAGTTCGTATTCGTCATGCCAAATTCCGCCGCTTTCTGATTCATCAAAGCGGCAAACTGATCCGTCGAGCCCGCAACTTTCACTGCCAGCGCCACAGCTGCATCATTGCCGGAGCTTAAAAACATGCCATAAAGCAGCGTTTCCACCGTTACCGTCTGCCCAGGTTTGAGGCCCATCAGCGATCCGGAAACCGAAACCTCCGCGCCCACGGTAATCTCGTCCGTCAGCTGCAAATGATCCAGCGCGACCAGCGCCGTCATGATCTTCGTCGTGCTGGCAGGGGCAATTTTTGCATCCGGGTTCTTTTCATAGAGCACAGTCCCGGTATCCTGATCCAGCAGCATGATGGCGCTCGCCGTCATTTCGGCCTCATCGATGCCTGCCGCAAAGACCCAATAGACCGTGGTAAAAACCATCACAAACGCCAGAAACGCGACAAATATTTTAAAAAGCAAATTACGCTTCAACAGCATAACCTCCTGGAGACTTCAAAATCGGACACATAAGGCTAGTATATCACAGCCCCCGATATTTTGGAACAGAAAATCCCCTCTTTTGTCGAGTATTCACAATTTCACAATAATTTTAGGAGTTCTTGCCAGCGCCGTTTTCCCGAAACTCCGGCAGGCCCTCGTATTCCAGGAAGTTATCCTTGTCTTTCCAGAGCCGCTCGATGTCGTAGAACTCCCGCTCCTCTCTATGAAAGAGATGCACCAGAAGATCGCCGAAATCCACCACAATCCACCTGCCCTGCCGATAGCCTTCCATGCGTTTTTTGAAAATCCCGTGTTTGGCCATATACTGCTCTGCCTCATCTGCCAGCATGCGCAGCTGTGCCGGCGAGCGCCCGCTGCATACCACAAATGTCTCGGCCAGAATCGTCTGGCGGGAAACATCCAGCAGCACGATTTTCTCTGCCTTCTTCGCATCCAGCAGTTCTGCCAATCCCATTGTTACCTGATCAAAATTTGCCATTTTGCTCTCTCCTTTTTTCTAGCACCCACTGATAGGCAGCCGCGGTATCCGGGTGCACCTGCCCGCCCTGCTTCTGTAAATAGGCGAGCTCATGCGCCATTGCCTGCTCTATCGCCTGTTCCAGGCCATAATCCAGCGCTTGCCGCAGCTTTTCCACTCCCTCAAAATTTCTGTTTTCCTCCAGCAGATCGGCCAGATAGACGATCTCTTCCAGCCGGCTCATGCCCGGTGCGCCTGTGGTATGGTGGGCAATCGCCGCAAGCACCTGCGCATCGCAAATGCCCAGCTCCTGCTCTACCAGCTTCGCTCCCACCGGCCCATGCAGCAAATTTGGCTGCGCCTCATAGGCGCGGCAGAGCGGAATACCAAATTCCTTTGCATACGCCAGCATTTGCTCATCTGCAACATACTTGGCATAATCGTGCAGCAGCCCTGCGATTGCCGCTTTTTCTGTGTCTTCTCCGTATTTTTCCGCCAAATCGACGGCCATTTTCTCTACGCCCAGGCTATGCGTCAGCCGCCCGGGTGTCAGCCGTTGGCGCAGCGCTTCCAGATAGCGCGCCCTAAGCTCCCTCGAATACATGCTCCGCCTCCATAAACCGCAAAACCCGCGCTGGCACCAAGTGCTCCACGTTCTCACCCCGCATCATCGCTTCCCGAATCATCGTCGAGGAGATGTCCGGCCCTGCCCCAGCGGAGAGCAGGATTTTGACGCCATACTTTTCCTTCAGCTCTTTCAGCTTTTCTTCCACTTTGCGCATGGGATCGCCCGGTCTGGGCACGCATAAAAACGTACATAGATCCTGGGATAGCACTACCTCATGCTCCCTCCAGGTTTCCAGCTGAAACAGCGTATCCGTCCCGATGATGTAGTAGATGCGCTGATCGGGTTTTAACATTTTATGAAAAGCACGCAGCGTATCAATGGTATAGGTATACCCCTCTCGCCGCAGTTCCATCGTGCAAAGTTCCAGAAAGTCTCCTTCCTGGCAGAACAGGCGGCACATCTGCTCCCGCTGCTCGGCGCTGAGCACCGCCTCCTCCCGTTTATGCGGCGGAATGCCCACGGGCAGCACGATCACCTGATCCAGCGCAAATTCCCGGTAGACCTGTTCCGCGATGCGCAGATGCCCCAGGTGCGGCGGGTTGAACGTCCCCCCCAAGATACCGATGCGGTGCGCCAAAGGCTGCGGCGCGCAATTCTCTCTTTCCATGCCTCTCCTCCTGCTCATCTATTATACACAATCCCGCCCGGTTGCACAAACCCCCGCCGCCCGCGCATAAAACTGGATATTTCTGTCAATACTAGTGGGTAATTCCAGTATACCAGGAGGACGACTCATGCAGCTCGATCAAAAAGCCATTCGCTATTTCAAACGCAAACGCCGCGGCGGCAAAAACAGCATTGCCCGGGGGCTGGATCTCCTTTTGGGCGCGCTGCTGCTCTCGGCTTTGCTCTTTTTCCTATTTTGGCGCCTGCATATGGGCATCCGCGCCGCTCTCATTTTGGGCATCTGCACGGCGCTGGCCCTTTTGGCTCTATATGCCGGCTTCTGCCGCTATCAGCTGGAAAAATATATCTCCAAAGAGCTAGATGTGCTCAAAAATGAATGCGCCCTGGAAAAGCTGACTCTGCTCTCAGATGAGAACTTTTGGGAGATCTGCCTGGAGATTTTCGCGCAGCATGGCGCCGTGGACGGCGAACAGCCGCTGGGCGGGCTGTATCTCCCAGAGCAGCAGCTCTTCTGCTATGCGCTGCAAAATCACCCGGAAAATCCCGTGGGTGTGCAGCAAATTCTGCTGCTGCACCGCAAGCTCAAGAAGCTGGGCGCGCAAAAGGCGCTGCTGCCAATTCTGCTGCTGCACCGCAAGCTCAAGAAGCTGGGCGCGCGCCCTATCAGGATGAGGCAGACGCCATGTCCCAGCGCCTGAACGCGGAGATCACGCTGCTGGGCCAGCAGGAATTTTTGGAGCTGGAGCATCCGCTCATCGCGCCCTCTGAAGAGGAGCTGCAAAAGGCGCTTTGCGCCAAAATCGATCATCCCGCCTTCGGGAGCCCCAAAAGCATCTTCCTGCGCCGCGAAAAATCCAAAGCCTATTTTCTGCTGGGCATCTTCCTGCTCTGCTGGTATGGCCTGACGGGCTTTTCCATTCTCTATCCTATTATTGCCGCTCTTTGCTTTTCTCTTTCACTTTTTTGCTGGCTTTCCGGCAAAGAACAGCGCTCCTCCTCAAAATAGAAAAACGTGCAGGCGACCCTGCACGTTTTCTGCTTTTCCACGATTTTTGAGCCCAGCTCGCTACAGCGCGATGACGGGCTTTTTTTCATTGCGCCGATAAAGCGCAAATTTTCGGCCGATGAACTGCACCGGCTCGGCCCCTAGCTGCTCAGCCAAAAGATGCAGCGCCTCCTTGGCCGAAAGCGCGCAGTTGCGCTGAACGCTTCCCTTCACCAATTCCCGCGCCACCAGCGCATCTTCCACCTGCCTGAGCAGATTTTCTGTGATGCCTTCTTTTCCGATAAAAATGATCGGCTCCAAGCTGTTGGCCATGGCCCGCAGCTTGGCTCTTTGTTTGCTCGTCATACTCTTTTCCTCAAATGCTTTCTTTTCCGATATTGGCCCTATTCCACAAAATCAAACGTCTCTCCATTAAGGCGGACTTCCTGGCCATCCTGAACGCCAAATTCCCGCAGTGCTTTAATAATGCCCAAATCCTCCAGCAGCTTTGCAAAATGCCGCATGGAATCCGGGTCTTCCGGGTCGATGCGGGCAAAAATCGAATCGATGAGGCTGCCGTTGACCTCGGCCACGCCGTCCATGCCGCGGCTAAGCTCAAAGCTCTGCTCGCTGCTCATGGTCTCCCATTCCTCGATGACGCCCTCTTCCTCTATCTGCTGCACAGGCGGCAGCTCCCGTAGTTGCCGCGTGATGGCCGAGAGCAGCTCGCGCACACCCTGCTGCGTTGCCGCAGAGATGGGATAAACGGCGATGCCCTTGGGCTCCAGCTCATCCCTCAGCCATTCATAGCCCACTTCCGCGCCGGGCAAATCCATCTTGGCCGCGGCGACAATTTCCTTGCGTTCCGCTAGCTCGGGGCTATAGGCTTCCAGCTCTTTGCGGATTTTGGCGTAATCCTCCAGAGGGTCTCTCCCCTCCACGCCGGAGGCATCCACAACATGCAGGATCATGCGCGTCCGCTCGATATGCCGCAGAAAATCATGCCCCAGCCCTGCGCCTTGGCTGGCGCCCTCGATGAGGCCGGGCAAATCCGCCATGACGAAACTGCTCTCGCCCGTCCCCACCACGCCCAAGTTCGGGGAAAGCGTGGTGAAATGGTAATCGGCAATCTTCGGCTTTGCCGCCGAAACCACCGAGAGCAAGGTGGATTTCCCCACGCTCGGGAAGCCCACCAGCCCCAC
>JAHZHM010000062.1 GCA_019420265.1 Clostridiales bacterium | reverse complement strand
CTCGTATGTCAGCTCGGGCACGACCATCAACATCATCAAAGTAACCGAAGAGACCATCACGGAAGATGAGACGCTCTACTATAAGGAAGTTACCAAGAGCGATTCCAAGCTGGCAAAGGGCAAGAAGCAGGTGGTAACCGAAGGGGAAAACGGCCTGCAGCGGCATACCATCAAGATCGTCTATAAAAACGGCATCGAGGTCTCGCGCACGGAGATTGGCGTGGAGGTCGTCAAACAGCCGGTGGATAAGGTGGTGCATATCGGGACGTATGTTGCCCCGGTAAAGAAGCCGCAAAATCCTACTACGAGCAAGCCCAGCAATCCCACGGGCGGCGGGGATACCGCCAGCGAGCCCACGGACGATTCGGGCAAGCGCACCAGCGTGCCCTCGGTAGACGAGATTCACCAGGGCAACCTCTATGAGCATGGCCAGGCGGCGCCGCCGGCCTCCTCTATCATCGCAAAGACGGTGGTTATCGATAAGATTACGGCCTATACGGATACGGGCAACCCCACCGCCACGGGCACATATCCCCGCATGGGGACGATCGCCGCAGACCCCAAGCGTTTCCCGTATGGAACCAAGGTTTATGTCCCGGGATACGGATACGGGCGCATCGAGGATACCGGCGGTTTCCGCAATGCCTCCTATACGCAGTTTGACCTCTTTATGTATAGCGAGAGCGATTGCAGAAACTGGGGCGTCAAGCGCAGCTGGAAAGTCTATATTCTCAAATAGAGCAAAAAAGGCAGGGCCCTGTGCCCTGCTCTTTTTTTGCCGGGGCAGGCTTTGCATTTGCCGGAGCTGTGTGCTATACTGCTCAAAAAAGAAAGGGAGAAAAGCAAATGGAATCGGCAGCTCTGATTGTGGAAGGCGGCGGGATGCGCGGAGTCTATGCCGCGGGCGTGATGGATTTTTTCTTAGACAAAAAGCTTTGTTTTGCGGCGGCCTATGGCGTCTCGGCCGGGGCGGGGCATCTTTGCAGCTATCTTTCCGGCCAGAGGGGGCGCGCCGTGGCCATCAATTTGGATTACCTGGGCGATAAGCACTATTGCAGCCTGTATAGCCTGCTGACTACAGGCGATTTATTTGGCGCAGATATGCTCTATGATAAGATTCCCAATCAACTGAATTTATACGACTATCCCGCCTTTGCCGCAAACCCCACGCGCTTTTTTGCCGCCGTGACCAACTGCCAGACGGGAGAGGCGGAATATCTGCCCATTGTGGATATGAAGAAGGATATCATCAAAGTGCGGGCCAGCAGCTCGCTGCCCATGCTGGCGCGGATGGTGGAAATCGACGGGCAGAAGTATTTGGATGGCGGCATGGCAGACAGCATCCCGCTGCAAAAATCTATTGCGGATGGAAACCGCAAAAATGTTCTCATCCTGACGCAGCACGATGGCTATATCAAAGGGCCGAACAAAGCCATAGGGCTGATTGCCATGAAATACCGCAAATATCCCAAGCTGGTGGAGGCGACGCGCACGCGGCATATCCGCTATAATCAGGCGCTGGAGCTGACCCGGCAGGAGAAGGAGAGGGGCAACGCCTTTGTCATCCAGCCCAGCCACCCCGTGCACATTGGCCGCGTGGAGAAAGACCGCGCAAAGCTCTGGGCGCTCTATGAGGAGGGCTATGCCGATGCCCAGCGCTGCTGGCCCGCACTCCAGGCTTTCCTGCAAAAGGCGGCCGAGCGGTAGCGCCGCGCAGGCGCGCAAATAAAAGAGGAACTGCCCAGTTGCAGCTCCTCTTTTTGTTTGCGGCGCATTATTTTTGCCCGCTCTGCCTGTTTTGGAGCAGAGAAAGCGCCAGGCTGCTCATGCCGATGCCTAGCAAGACGGCCGATTCGGCGGCATTCGCCTCTCCGAGTATGGCCGTCACGACGACGCAGATTCCCATAGCCAGGCCAATGCCGGGCAGCGCAATGCCGAGGATTTCCTCTGCCCGGCTCTGTTTCTTTTTGGCCGGGGCACTGCACAGCTCCTCGACTGTTACCCCCAGAATTTCCGCCAGTTTGGGGAGGGAATCGATATCCGGGCGGGATAGCCCCCGCTCCCATTTGGATACGGCCTTATCCGTCACGTTCATTTTTTTGGCCAGGTCGCCCTGCGTCATGCCCAGCGCTGTCCGCAAAGCGCGAATGTGCTCTCCCATGTTTTTATTTGTCATAAAACTGCCTCCTTGCTGGCTCATTGTAAGATACCCGCCTTTGGGGCGCAACCGACGGCTAGTTTCCCCGGGTAAACCATCGGTTGAGCGATAGAATTTCAAGATGCCCACTTAAAAATGCGGCGCAAAGATGGTTTGCACCGCATTTTTGGGTGGCTCTATTTTTTCTTGGGCGGCTTTTTTGGCCGCTTTTCACACTGCGCGGAAAAGGCGCAGGCCGAGCAATCGCCGCCGCAGGAGCCCGTGCCGTGCTTTTTGATAAAGCGCCAGGCGAAAAAGCAGGCGATGGCCAGAGCGGCAAGGAGCAGATAATCCCAAATATTCATGAAAATCCTTTCGTGTTATCGGTTAAAACCCCAGCAGAAGCCCGATGGTATAGACAAAAAATGCCGCCAGCCAGGCCACCAGGCATTGCGTGCAGACGACGCCCAGCGTGGAACTCTTTTTGCCCAGCTCCTGATTCATCGCGCCCACGGCAGCGACGCAGGGCGTATACAGCAGCGTGAAAATCAGGAAGGAGATGGCCGAAAGCGGGGAGAACATGCCGGATAGCACCTGGGGCAGTGTCTCCAGCGAGGAGCCCGTGAGGATGGAGAGCGTGCTGACGACAGCCTCCTTGGCAGAAAAACCGGTGATCAGCGCGCTGGCCGCCCGCCAATCCGCAAAGCCCAGCGGCGCGAAGATGGGGGCGATGAGCTTGCCGATGCTGCCCAGCATGGAGATTTCGCTGTTTTCCACATAGTTGAACCGGAAATCGAAGCTCTGCAAAACCCAGATGATGACCGTCGCCAAAAGGATGACGGTGAAGGCTTTTTTGAGGAAATCCTTTGCCTTTTCCCACATATGCAGGGTTACGCTCTTGGCCGAAGGCAGGCGATAGGAAGGCAGTTCCATGACGAAAGGAACGGGGTTGCCCTTGAATTTGGTTCCTTTTAAAATGAGCGCGGCCAAAATGCCGGCCAGAATGCCGAACACATATAGTCCGATGGTGACGAGCGCGGCATAGCCCGGGAAGAAGGCGGCGGCAAACATGGCATAGATGGGCAGTTTGGCACTGCACGACATAAAGGGAACCAGCAGAATGGTCATCTTGCGGTCCCGATCCGAGGAGAGCGTGCGCGTGGACAAAATCGCCGGGACAGAGCAGCCAAAGCCCACCAGCATGGGGACGAAGCTGCGCCCGGAAAGCCCCAGGCGGCGCAGCGGTTTATCCATAATAAAGGCGATGCGGGCCATATATCCGCTGTCTTCCAAAAGCGAGAGCAGGAAGAACAGGATGACGATGACGGGCAAAAACGAGAGCACACTGCCCACGCCTGCGCAGACACCATCGATGAGCAGAGACTGTAAAATGGGGTTGATCTCCGCGTAAACCAGCAGGCTTGCAAACCCGTCGATGGCCAGCTGCACGCCCTCTGCCAGCAGATCCTGGAAGAAAACGCCGATGGGCCCGAATGTGATCCAAAATACGCCGAACATGATGAGCACGAAGATGGGCAGCGCCCAGATGCGGTGCGTCAGCACGCTGTCGATTTTGAGCGAACGCAGCTGTTCCCGGCTTTGCTGTGCCTTGACTACGGTTTTCTCGCAGAGCTCCTCGATATAGGAATAGCGCATATCCGCCAGAGCGGCCAGGCGGTCTGTGCCCAGATCGCTCTCCATCTCCCGGACGATGTGATCCACGATATCCAGCTCGTTTTCGTTGATGTGCAGGGCGGCGATGGTCGGCTCATCTCCCTCAACCAGCTTTGTCGCCGCGAAGCGCACGGGAATTTTGCTGGCCTGGGCGTGATCCTCGATGAGATGGCAGAGCGCGTGAATGGCCTTGTGCACCGGCCCGGAACAGAAATCCAGCCGCCGGGGCAGCTGCTTTTTCTCGCCTGCGGCAATGGCCGCCGAGACGAGATCTTCAATGCCCTCATTTTTGCTGGCAGAAATGGGCACGCATGGGATGCCCAGCTCGGCTGAAAATTTGAGCAGGTCGATGCTGCCGTGGTTGGCGCGGACTTCATCCATCATATTCAGCGCCAGCACCATGGGAATGTTCAGCTCCAGAAGCTGCAGCGTCAGATAGAGATTGCGCTCGATATTCGTCGCATCGATGATGTTGATGATGGCATCCGGGTGCTCGCGCAGCAGAAAATCCCGGGTGACGACCTCCTCCGAAGTGTAGGGAGAGAGCGAATAGATGCCGGGCAGGTCGACCACGATCATCTCCGGGTGCTTTTTGACGATGCCCTCTTTGCGCTCGACGGTAACCCCCGGGAAATTGCCCACATGCTGGTTGCTGCCCGTCAGTTGGTTGAACAGGGTGGTTTTGCCGCAGTTTTGGTTGCCGGCGAGTGCGAAGATCATGCGCGACCTCCCTTCGCGGGGGCAGGCGCAGCCTGCACATCCACAATTTCGATGCGCTGGGCATCTTCTTTGCGCAGCGTCAGCTCATAGCCCCGCAGGAAAATCTCGATAGGGTCTCCCAGCGGCGCCATTTTGCGCACGAATACTTTGGTGCCCGGCGTGAGCCCCATATCCAAAACTCTGCGCCGCAGAGCGCCTTCTCCGCCCACGGCCGCGATGGTGCCGCCCTGGCCGATATGCAGCTTATCGAGTGTCATACGATGCCTCCCTTTGAAATGTTAGCCTAGGCTAACTTTGATGCCGATAAAAGGGCAAGGAATTCTTGCCCGTCTATCAGTTTACACGCAGGGCACCGCGCTGTCAAGGAGAAGCGTGGCGGATTTTAACTATTTTTATTGCTCATGCGGCAGCGCACGAGCAGCCGCTTGAGAGCCGCGCCGTTGAAGGGAATGAGCGGATACAGATAGCTCTTGCCCGAGACGGTTTGGTTGGTCGCCAGCAGCAGTATGATGATGAGAATGCCCAGAATCAGCCCCCAGAGGTTGAGCAGCCAGATGAGCACCAGCAGCATGATGCGGCAGAGGTTGAACGCATAGCCAAGCTCATAGCTGGGCTGGGCGAAGTTGCCCACGGCCACCAGGCCCATATACATGATCACCTCGGGCACAAACCAGTGCGCCTGCACGGCGAAATCGCCCAAAATCAGCGCGCCGATGACGCTGAAGGAATTGGAGAGCGCGTTTGGCGTGTTGAGCGAGGCCAGCTTGAGCCCGGAGAGCGCAAATTCAAAAAAGAGCAGCTGGGCGATGACGGGCACCGCATTGGGCTCCTCGATTTGCACGAAGGCCAGCCAATCCGGCACCCACTGCGGGTTTTTGACCAGCAGATACCAGACGGGCGTCAGGAAAATCGTCATGAAAAAGACGAAGGAGCGCACGAAGCGCAGGTATGTCCCGACCACAGGTGGGAAGCAGTAGTCGTTGCTGTCCTGCACGAAATCGAAAAAAGAGGCGGGCAGGATCATGACGGAGGAGGTGTTGTCGATGATCACGACAATGCTCCCCTCGGCAATGCTGGCGGCGGCCGCATCCGGCCGCTCGGTATAGCGCACTTTTGGAAACGGGTTATACCAGCCTTTGTCCATCAGCGCCTCGTTCAGGCTTTCCTGCGCCATGGTCAGGGAGTTGACGTTTAGATGATCGATTTTGTCCTGTAGTTTTTTGAGGAAATCCTGGTCCACCTTTTCATTCAGATAGGCCAGCACGACGTTGGTCTTGGAGCGGGAGCCGACCATGTGCTTTTCCATGACGAGGTCTTCCGTGCGCATGCGGCGGCGGATGAGCGCGGTGTTTTGCACCAGAATTTCGCTGAAGCCGTCGTGCGAGCCGCGCAGCACTTTCTCATCCTCCGGCTCCTCGATGCCCCGGCTGGGGTAGGCCCAGGCGTCCATCAGAATCGCCTCGGGGAAGAGGTCGATAAACAGCACGATAGAGCCCGTCAGAAGCTGGCGGGAGATATCGTCAAAATTGCCCGAGACGCTGGCCTCGGTATACGTGATATATTTTTCCAGAAACTGGCTGGGCGTGATATCCTGCGGAATATCGCTGTTGGTCTCGTAGAGCATAAACCGGGTAACCTTCTCCAAAATGTCGTCTTTGGCGAACCCGTTTATCATATAAAGATAGGCCGTATGCCCATGGACGTCCAGCCGGCGCTTGATGATATCGAAACTTTTTTCCGTGCGCATCCGGTTGTCGAAAGATGCGATCTGCTCTTGCCACTTTGTTTGCATAAAAAACCTCCGTTCCCTCTTAAAATGCGCGAAATCGGCTGTGCTATGCGTATGAAAATGAAAAAAACGGGAAAAATAGGAAAACAAACCAAACAAAAGGAGACTTTTTATGGAACTGAAAGATTCAAAGACACTGGAAAACCTGTATGCGGCCTTTGCCGGGGAGACGCAGGCCTGGGGCAAATACGGCTTTTTTGAGGCGCAGGCCAAAAAAGACGGCTACCAGCAGATCGCCTCTATCTTCCATGAGACGGCTAAAAACGAGGGCGCCCATGCGAAAATCTGGTTCAAATACATCATGGGCGGAATCGGCACGACCGAGCAGAACCTGAAGGATTCCGCCGAGACGGAGAATTACGAGTGGACGGAGATGTACCGCCAGTTCGCAGAGCAGGCAAAAGAGGAGGGCTTTGACGAGATCGCCCATAAATTCACGATGGTGGCCGAGATCGAGAAATCCCACGAAGAGCGCTATAAAAAGCTGCACGAGAATATCAAAGAGGGCAAGGTTTTCTCCAGAAACGAAGGCGCAGTATGGGTCTGCAAAAACTGCGGCTATATCCATACGGGAGAGACGCCCCCGGAAGTCTGCCCGGTCTGCTCGCATGCAAAGGCGTATTTCGAGATCGAGGCAAAGAACTATTAAAACAGCAGATTGGCACCAAGAATCCGGCAAAATTTTGCCGGGTTCTTTTTTTTTGAAAACTTTTATGTTAAACTGGAGAGGAGATTTGGAAAACCAATAGGAGGATTACTATGGCAAAAAAAGAACTTGTTCTCATTGGCGCCGGAAAAATCGGCCGGGGCTATATCGCCGATCTGTTTAGCGACGCGGGATATAAGCTGACTTTCCTGGAATATTCCGAAGCGCTGGTGCAAAAACTGCGCGCACAGGGCTACTATACTGGTTTCCGTAGCCACAGCGATAAACCCGGCTATGACAAAGCGGTCATCCGGGGCTATGACGCCTTCTGCACGCAGACGGAATACGAGCAGTGCCTGAACGCCATTGCAAATACCAACTACGTCAGCATTCACGTTTTCCCGGGGGCATGCGAATCCATCGGGCATATGCTGGGCGATGCCGTCAAGCTGCGCTATCAAAACGGCAATACCGAGCCGCTAGATTTGCTGTTCTGCGTCAACTTCGTCTACCCCGGCGATATCTTCAAAAAGTATATGCTGGAGCGGCTGAATGAGGAAGAAGCCGCCTTTATGCAGGAGCATGTGGGCTTTGTGGAATCCCTGGTCTACCGCCTGGGGGCAGACCCGATGCCCGATATGCGCGCGGAAGACGAGCTTTCCATCCTCTCGGGCGACAACGACTATCTGCCCGTGGGCGACGAATGGAAGGGCGCGATTCCGGAGGGCGTCAAGCTGCCCGTGCGCGATCATATGCCGGCGCGGCTGGTGTATAAAATCTGGGCGGGCAACACGAGCCACCTGGCCAGCGCTTCCTTCGGCCAGAGAAAGGGCTATCAGTGGGCTTGGCAGAGCCAGAACGATCCGTATGTGAGAAAATGCGCGGCGTTCTGCGCCAGAGAGGCCAGCTGGGGCATCGCGACGGAGTTTGGCATGGAGGAGACGAATCTGCGCGAGCACCCCGAGGAGCGCTTCGATCCCGCTTCCGTCAACCCGG
>JAHZHM010000061.1:5362-7188 GCA_019420265.1 Clostridiales bacterium | reverse complement strand
GATACTGGAATTATACACTCTTTTTCAGAAAAAGAAAACTGCCGGCGGAAATTCTGCCAAAAAGCAGGGAAATAGAGAATGGGCGCGCAGCCAAACGGCAGAGGGATCGGGATAGTTGCTTTTATCATAAAAGAATATTATAATGTTCTTGATTGTATGATAAGCTCGATATGCCCTGCCTACTCGGGCGGCTAGTAGAAGTGAGGAAAGAATGAACGAGAAATTCGTCATCCGGGGCGGAAAGCCCCTAAAGGGAAGCGTGTGCGTCGGCGGCGCAAAAAATGCGGCCGTGGCCATTCTTCCGGCAACGATTCTGGCGGAAGGGCCGTGTATCATTGAAAACCTGCCGAGAATCGACGATGTAACCATACTGCTCAATATCATGAAGCGCCTGGGCGCAAGCATCGATGCCCGGGAAGATGGCTCTGTTTTAATCGATACCAGCGGCATCAAGACCAGCGATGTGCGCATGAACCTGGTTCGCCGGATGCGCGCTTCCTATTACCTGGTTGGGGCGCTTTTGGGGCGCTTTCTCAGCGCGAAGGTCTATCTGCCCGGCGGCTGTGCCATCGGCCAGCGGCCCATCGATCTACATAAAAAAGGAATTGCCGCCCTGGGCGCAAATATGCGCGAGGAATATGGCTGCCTGGTGGCGGATGCGGAGGAGCTGGCTGGCAGCGATATCTACCTCGATCAGGTTTCCGTCGGGGCGACCATCAACATCATGCTGGCGGCTGTGAAAGCAAAGGGCAATACGACGATTATGAACGCGGCAAAAGAGCCGCATGTTGTCGATGTCGCAAACTTTTTGAACTGCATGGGCGCGCGCATCAAGGGCGCGGGCACGGATACCATCAAAATCCGCGGCGTGGAAAAACTGCATGGCTGCACCTATAGCGTCATTCCCGATCAGATCGAGGCGGGGACGCTGATGATCGCGGCGGCGGCCACCAAGGGCGACGTTACGGTGAAAAATGTCGTGCCGGTGCATATGGAAGCGCTGACGGCTAAGCTGGAGGAGATGGGCGTGCAGGTGGAGGAAGGCGGGGATAGCATCCGCGTCTGCTGCACCAAGCGGCCAAAGAGAGTCAATATCAAAACCTATCCTTATCCCGGCTTCCCGACGGATTTGCAGCAGCCGGCGACTGTGCTGCTCTCCACGGCAGAGGGAACCAGCGTAATCGTAGAAAATATTTTTGAATCCCGGTTCAAGCATATCAACGAGATCCGCCGCATGGGCGCGAAAGTGACGATAGACGATCGGGTGGCGGTGGTAGAAGGCGTGGAGCGGCTGACGGGCGCGCAGGTGCGGGCCAGCGATCTGCGGGCGGGCGCGGCGCTCATCGTTGCCGGGCTGATGGCCGACGGCGTGACGGATATCTATAATATCCAGTATATCGACCGAGGCTACGATCATATTGAAAATAAGCTCATCGCTCTGGGCGCGGATATTCAGCGCGTTCCGGTGGAAGATGAGGATGACGGCGCGATGGATTTGGAAGAGTTCATCTAGCGAAAAAGGGCTGCTTGGCAGCTCTTTTTTTGTGTGCAGGGAACCGAGCCTTACCTGTGAATGGCTCCATAGGGGCTGGAATGGGAATGGCTTTTTCGCAAAACCTGGGAAGCCAATGCTCCGGCCACGTCTGGCGCATTTGGCCATAGAAAAAACTGCCATTCCGCCGAAAGATAGAATCTGCATCGGCTTCTTGCTAAGCGCAGGAACGGTATAGTAGAATAGGAGATAAGAATGGCCTGGCAGAAAGCGAGATGCAGCGCCAGAAAGAGGGAGGGGCAATGGAAGAGCAGAGGGAGAGGCTGCGGCTAAC
>JAHZHM010000061.1:0-5328 GCA_019420265.1 Clostridiales bacterium | reverse complement strand
GAGCAAAAGCCGGAGGAGGAATATATCACAGTTAGGATGCCAAAGAGCAGCTATCAGGCGTTTTACTGCATGGAGAACTATCCTATGATAGGGCGGCTGGAGCGGGATGAAACGGCGATGGCGCGCGCGGAGTGGAATAAAGAGCGATACCCTCTTCCGCGGGCATACCAGCGCAGGCAGGGGACGCCGCGCGGGAAGATTATCGGGCGCACGATGGAGGACTGCGCATTTTATCCGGGCGTCAAACACAAATACTGGATCTACACGCCGGCGCAGTATGACGAAAAAACGCCCGCAGATTTGATTTTGTTCCTGGATGGGCAGATGTATTTTATGCCTGTTCTAAAGGAGAGCGAGCGGCGCGGCACGATGAGCGATTTGCTGGATGCTATCCCGGCAGAGGGGGAGATTTTGCTGCCCGAAGGAACGGACAATGTCACGGATCTGCTGGATAACCTGATTGCAGATGGAAAACTCCCGCCGACTATCGCGGTGTTTTTGGCACCGGGATATCCGGGGCCTGGGGAGCCGGTTTACGGGACGAGCAAAGGCGTTACCAACCGCAGCGTGGAATACGATACGGTCAGCGACTGGTTTGCCCGCTTTGTGGCGGAGGAATTTTTGCCCGTAGCGCTGGAGGGCTATGCCGTTACGGCGGACTTTATGCGGCACAGCGTTGTGGGCATCAGCTCCAGCGGCATTGCGGCTTTTGCAGTTGCCTGGTATGCCAATCAGCTGTTTGGCAATGTGATCGCGGCCAGCCCCAGCTTTGGCAATATCCGCGGCGGCAACATCTGGCCCTCGGTGATCCGCACCACGAATGAGAAGAAGAATCTGCGCGCTTGTATGTGCGTCGGCAAATACGATGCCGATATCATCTTTGGGGATTGGATTTTGGCAAACCGCGATGTGGCGAGCGCGCTCAACTACCGCGGCTATGATTTTCGGCTGATCGTCAGCGAGATGGGGCACAGCCTCACTTTCCTAAAGTATATGATTCCGCAGGCACTGGATTGGTTTTACCGCGGCCAAGAGGTGAGCGAACAGCATTGCGAGGTAGTCCGCCCTGCTCCGCTGGTGACGGAACTGCCGGAATAGAGCGTATCTAGCTTCAAAGAGAAAAGAGAGGGGCGCAGCGGCGTCTCTTTCTTTTCCTTGCCGATAGCTGTGAGGCTTTGGATGGATAGGCAACAGGTTGGAAAGAATTCAATTTTTACAAAAATAAAAACCGCCTCATTGCAAAAGCGGGCGGCAACCTCTAGGATAAAGGCAGGAGGTGGGCAAAATGGCAAACGAAGAGAAAAAAGATTTTAATGCGATGCTGCATCAAAATAAGGATATGCCCAAAATTCAGATTCTAAAAGACCAGGCATCCATTCAAAAATACGGCGGGGAGAAAATGTATTTCGCGCCGCCCATGGCATACGATGCGCTGATGAGGCGAGTCCCCCTGGGAAAACTGCTCACAGTTGGCGCCATGCGGGAGCATTTGGCAAGGAAGGCCGGGGCGGATTTTACAGATCCCATTACAGCAGGCATCTTTGTCTCCATCGCGGCCTGGGCCAGCCATCAGCGCCAGCAGGATAAGACGCCCTATTGGCGGACGCTCAAAGCCGACGGTGAGCTGAACCCCAAATACCCAGGCGGTGAGCTGGCGCAGAAGCAGAAACTGGAGGCGGAAGGGCATGTGGTTCTGCAAAAAGGCAGGAAGAATATCAAATACTACGTCAAGGATTATGAAAAGGCGCTGCTTAAACTGGAGTAGCCGAAGCATGCGGAAAAGCAGTTTGTGAAACAGAAAAATACCGAGAGAAAAACGCCGCAGGATTGCTTTTCCTGCGGCGTTTTTCTGCAAAGTTTAATTGTATCGCTGTTTGCCCATATAGAAGAGCGCCAGCGTTCCCGGGCCGGAATGTGCGCCGATGACTGGGCCGACATAGTTGATGAGCACGTTGTCGATATTGAAATGCTCCAGGATCATTGCCTTTAAGGCTTCGGCATCTTCCAGGCAATCTCCGTGGCTGATGAACACCGTCTGCCCATCCGGGTCTTTGATATCTTCCTTCATGCGGTTAAACATCTCGAGGATGGATTTTTTTCTGCCCTTCACTTTGAAATGCGGAATCAGGCGCCCGGCGTCGTCCACATCCAAAACCGGCTTGATTTGCAGCATGGTGCCAAAAAATGCAGAAGCCTTGGAGATGCGCCCGCCCCGGCGCAGATGGTTGAGATCGTCCACAGTAAACCAGTGGATGATATTCTTCTTATTGGCCTCTACCCACTCGGCAACTTCCTGCAAGCTCTTGCCAGCCTTTTTCATTTGAACTGCATAATCCACCAACAGCCCCTGCCCCAGAGAAGCGCAGAGCGAATCGATGACGGTCAGCTTGCCGGGGTATTTTCCGTTCAGCTCTTCGGCGGCCGCTTGGGCGTTCTGATAGCTGCCCGAAAGCGCGGAAGAGAACTCGATATGCAAAATATCCACGCCCTTTTCCAGATAGGGAATGAAGCCGGCCTCGAATGCGGCGCGGTTGATCATGGAAGTTGTGGAATTGGTGCCTGCGCGCAGATTGGCGTAAAAATCTTTTACAGGCATATCTTCGCCAAAATTATCCCGATACTCCTTGCCCTCCATATCAAAAGAGAAGGAGAAGAAAAGCAGATTATTTTGCTCGATATACCACTTTGGCAGATCGGTGGTCGAGCTGGTGGAGAGCATATATTCCCTCATAAAATGGCCTCCTGGGCAAAATGTGAAATTTCTTTCCATTTATAGTATAATGATTTTAAAGGGCAATGGCAAGCAGTTTTGGCGGCCCAGGCCCATGGAATTAAAATGAAACATTCCGATTATAAAATTACTTTTCTTCTCAAAAAGAAAGCGAAACAAGAAAAAAACTTGTAAAATGTGCAGTTTTCCAAATTAAATTTTTCATTTTGCTCTTGTTTTATGCGGCTGATTCTGCTATGATAATAAAACGACAAGAAGAAAATGAAGGAACACGGAGGCGCAGACATGCAAGTTTCAAACAAGGCACAGGCAATCAGCCCATCTCTCACACTGGGCATCAACGCACTTTCCAGCGAACTGAGGGCGCAGGGAAAAGATGTGGTTGGATTTGGTGTTGGGGAGCCGGATTTTGATACGCCGGCCTATATCCGCCAGGCGGCCATCGAGGCCATTGAATCTGGAAAAACCAGATACACACCCGTTCCTGGCATTATGGAACTGCGGCAGGCTGCCTGCGATCGCTATGAGCATAAATATGGCCTGAAGTTCGCTCCGGCGCAGGTCGTCGTCTCCAGCGGCGCGAAGGAATGCCTCTATAATGTTTTTCAGGTGATTTTAAACCCGGGAGACGAGGTTATCATCATCTCGCCCTATTGGCTGACATACCCCGAGCAGGTCAAGATGGCAGGGGGCGTGCCGGTTTTTGTGCAGGCTCGGGAGGAAAACGATTTCCAGCCGGATTTGGCAGATTTGGAGAAAGCCGTCAGCCAGCATACCCGCGCCATGATTCTGAATAACCCTTCTAACCCTTGCGGCAATGTCTATAGCCGTCAGGCGCTGGAGGAGATCGCGCAGTTCGCAAAGGCGCACGATCTCTATATCATTTCGGATGAAATTTACGATGAGCTGGTCTGTGGAAAGCAGGCAATCTCCATCGCGTCCATTTCCGAAGATGCCAAAGAGCGCACCATTATCATCAACGGCGCCAGCAAGGCCTATGCGATGACAGGCTGGCGCATTGGCTATCTCATCGCGCCGCCGCAGGTTGCCAAGCTCTGCGCCAGCTACCAGGGGCACAGCACGAGCAACGCCTGCTCTATCTCCCAGTATGCGACGCTGGCCGCCATGCGCGGGCCGCAGGAGGATATGGAAAAGATGGTCTCCATCTTCGCCGGGCGGGCACAGCTGATTTACGAGCTCATCAATGAAATCCCCGGCGTTTCCTGCCGGATGCCCCGGGGTGCATTCTATATCTTTGTGAATATTGCAGGGCTATACGGCAAGAGCTACCACGGGCAGAAGATTTCCGGCTCCGTGCAGTTCTCGGAAGTCTTGCTGCAGGAAAAGCTGGTGGCGGTTGTGCCGGGCGTGGCATTTGGTGCAGACGGTTTTATTCGGCTCTCCTATGCGACCAGCGAGGAAAACATCAAAAAAGGCGTCTCCCGGCTGCGGGAGTTCTGCCAGGAGCTTGAATAAGATGGGAAAAAAGCTGCAGCGTTTCCTGCAGCTTTTTTATAAAGGCTATTCTTCCGCTCAGGCGGCTTATAGAAACAAAAAGATGCTTTTTGCCTCTAAAGGCAGCGGGCGTCATCAGCTTTTCAGCGGGAGTTTGACAATCTTCTGCTGAAATCCTAAGGGGCTTGAGCCCTTGCTGTGGGTAAATGACGGGGCTTGAGCCCCTTATTAAAAATTTTCATTTTGATAGAAACGAGGTGCAGAGTTGGAAAAGCAGTATCGACGCACAAATTTATTGCAGGAAAACGACTATCACTACACATTGCAGGATGTGGAGCAGCCTGTGCTGTTCCGGGATGTTTTCCCCTATGATCAGATCCCCAAAACGCGGTTTAACCACCGCGTCGTGCCGCAGTATGTGCCGGATGAGATCTGGATTACGGATACCACCTTCCGGGATGGGCAGCAGGCCATGGCGCCTTTTACGCCAAAGCAGATTCGGGATCTCTATCAGCTGATGCACCGGCTGGGCGGGGAAAACGGCATCATCCGGCAGAGCGAGTTTTTCGTCTATACGGAAAAGGATCGGGAGGCCCTGGCCCTTTGCCAGGATTTGGGCTACGAATTTCCCGAGATTACCACCTGGATTCGCGCCAGCAAGAAGGATTTTGAGCTGGTCAAAAACCTGGGCATCAAGGAGACGGGCATCTTGGTCTCTTGCTCGGATTACCACATCTTCAATAAGATGGGGCTGACGAGAAAACAGGCGATGGATAAATACCTGGGCATCGTCAAAGATGCGCTGGCGCTGGGCATTCGGCCGCGCTGCCATTTCGAGGATATCACCCGGGCGGATTTCTATGGATTTGTCGTCCCCTTTGCCAACGAGCTCATGCGGTTGATGGCGGATGCGAAAATTCCGATCAAGATTCGCATGTGCGATACCATGGGCTATGGCGTGCCCTATCCGGGTGCGGCGCTGCCCCGCAGCGTGCCCGGCATCGTTTATGGCCTACGCTTCTATTCGGGTGTGCCTTCCGAGCTCTTGGAATGGCATGGGCATAACGATTTCTATAAGGCGGAAGTCAACGCGGCGACGGCCTGGATGTATGGCGCGGCTTCGGTCAACTGCTCGCTGCTGG
>JAHZHM010000060.1 GCA_019420265.1 Clostridiales bacterium | reverse complement strand
CCAGCCTGGACGCCTTCCACCAAAGCCCGAATGGCATCCGGCTGTCCGCCGGATGGCTTAAATTTCGATTCTAGTATAAATTTGCCCACAAATTCTGTTCCTTCGCAAAAAATCTCTATTCTATTTTATACTACTTGCCCCCCGGTTGCAAACCAATTTGTGTACTAGTTTTTACCCACTTTGTTAAATTCTGCTGAATTTTTTTAGGGAAGAGCAGGGGGCAAGCGAAAAAGAAAAAGCAGGGCGGTTTTCCACCCTGCAAAGCGCCAAAATACTATTGCCTGCGCAGCCGATCTGCCAGCGCGGCATCCGGGGAGACCAGAATGCTCCAATAGTGATCGTAGTTGACCATGCCCGGCCGTGCGCCGTTTGCTTTCCAGACGTTTTTGCGCGGCGCATAATCGATCTCCACTTTCCCAGCCTTGCTGCCCCGGCAGTAGGTGGCAGCGATGGTCGCCGCTTCGATGACATCCTCATCCAGCAACTCTCCGCCGCCTGTAAAGAGAATGACATGGCTGCCCGGCTGATTTTTGGCATGGAACCAGTAGTCTGTGTCTCCGGCGACGTGCAGCGTCAGAGCGTCGTTCTGGCGGCTGTTGCGCCCGGCCAATGCTTTGTTGCCGCTGCTCAGCAAAAACTCCATGGGCTTTTCCAGCGGATCGCTGCGGGTGATTTTCTCTCGGGGCGCCAAATCCAGATAGCCATAGCGCACCAGCTCCGAGCGCACTTCCTGCAAATCCTCCAATTCCTGGGCGCATTCCGCCGTATATTCCAGCTCTCGCAGATATTCCAGTTCCTGCTCGTATTGCGCTGCCTGCTTTTCTGCGATGGCAACGCCATTTTTCAGCTTGGTCACTTTCTTAAAATACTTGGTGGCATTGGCCGAAGGGCTGAGGGAAACATCCAGCGGGACGCTGATGGTCTCTCCTGTGTAGTAATTGATGAGATCCGCCTTGGCCATGCCGCGCTTCAGCTGATAAATATTGGCGGAAATTAGCTCGCCATAAAGCCGGAATTTCTCTGTCCGCTCGGCGGCCTGGATGGTCTCCCACTGAATTTTCAGCTTTTTCTCCACTCTGGCAATGTTCTTTTTGAGCACGCGCATCACGCCTGCGCGGCTTTGCTCTAGCTTTTGCAGAAAATCCCGCCGGGCATAGTAGTAGTCCACAGCCTCATTTGCTGTGGCAAAGTTTTGGCGGTTTTGCTCGGAATAGGCGGCATAGGGGAGCAGGGAGAGAAAGACGGGCACGCCCGCCATGTTCTTTTGCACGCAGGGCGCAGGATGCGCCAGCGCTTGCCCTAAGTAGGCGCGAACGAATTCGGCAAACTCTTGTGCTTGCTCCTGCGGCAAAAGCGCGGGAGTCTCCGTAAAAAAACGCGCGCAAAGCTCCTCAGCCGTCTGAGGGGAGATGCCCTCCAGCGCTTCAACCAGCCCATACGGCAGGTTTTTGCCAGAGAGAACCGCGGCAATTTCGCGGGCATCCGCCGCCAGCGGATTGAACTTATCCATCGGGGGCAGTTCATAGCGCACCCCCGGAAGCACCTGCCGTTTGCTGCTGGTATCCACAGAGATATGCTTGATGCTGTCCATCACTTTGCCGTTTTCGTGCACCAAAATGATGTTGCTGTATTTGCCCATGATCTCGATATACAGCGCATAGCGGCAGGGGATGCCCATTTCATCCTTGGCTGCAATGTGCATGCAAATCACGCGCTCCAGGCCCGCCTGATCGATGCCCTCTATGCGCCCGCCAGAGAGGTATTTGCGCAAAAACATGCAGAAGTTAAAAGCCTTATCTGGGTTGGGTTTTTGCTGATCCGTCAAATGCAGGCGCGGGTCGCTGCCTGAGGCGGAAAGCAGGAGCCGCTTTTTCCCTTCTCTGGTGTGCAGCAGCAGGATGATTTCGTCCTTCTGCGGCATATTTATCTTTTCGATCTTCGCGCCTGTGAGCAGAGCAGAAAGCTCGCGGGTCAGGGCGCAAAGTGTGAGTCCGTCTAATGTCATAGGTGTATTCCTTTTCAAATGCACGGCGGTTTAGCCGAGCGCTAATATCCTCATTATACTATTTTTTGCTTTTGATTGCCACTATTGTTCCGACAGTGCAGAGAAGCATATAAGAAAGGGAAGCTCCCACCCCGCGCATCTGGAAATGGAGCTTCTTACTCAGAGTCTGAAATGGAAATTTCTTGAATTGCCTTGATGGCGCAGTCGATAAATTTTTTTGCAGCAGGCGAAGCCTCTTTTAAAGACGGGAGCGTAATGCCCAAAGGGACGAACTGAGGAGGGGAAAACGGCACTGTTGCGACAGCCCCATTCCATTTTTTCGAGATGAGCTTTTGGTTAAAACTGATTCCCAAACCGGCTTCTACCATATTATATGTCGTATACCCATCTCTGGTGGAAAAGCGGGTCTGGGGATGCAAATGCAAAGCTTCCAGCAGACGATCCTGATCAGTATCGTGGTTTGGCGAGGTATGAATAAAGGGCTCTTTTGCAAGATTTTGAATTGGGAATGCAGCTTTTTTTGCAAAAGGATGATCGGCCGGCAGCCAGGCGACCAACTCATCTTGCAAAAGGGGAATCCAGTCGTAATTTTCAGCAGATGGCTTTGCACCAAAACAGCAGTCCACAGATTTTTCATTCAGCCATTTTGCCATATCGCTGTTGCCGCCTTCC
>JAHZHM010000006.1 GCA_019420265.1 Clostridiales bacterium | reverse complement strand
AGACTATGCGCTGCACTGCGATCGTGCACCCAAGCTGCTGGTTGTTACGGATATCAACGATGAGCGGCTGGCGCGCGCTTCTTCCATCTATACGGTAGAGCATGCTGCAGAGCTGGGCATTGAGCTGCACTATGTGAATACGGCAAAGGAAGAGAATGGCGGCACGGATAAGCTGATGGAGCTTTCTGGCGGCCAGGGATATGATGATGTCATCGTATTCGCGCCGGTATCTGCTGTTTTGGAACAGGGCCACGAGATCATGGGTGAAAACGGTTGCATGAACTTCTTCGCAGGCCCCATCAACCACGATTTCAGCGCGAGCATCAACTTCCACAAAGTGCACTACAAGAGAGTCAATATCTTCGGCACTTCCGGCAGCAACGACGACGATATGCAGGAAGCGCTGGATATGTCCTTTGCGGGCAAGATCAACCCGGCTGCAATGATCACGCATATCGGCGGTTTGGATTCTGCTGCGGAAACGCTGCTGAACTACCCGCAGATCCCTGGCGGAAAGAAGATGGTCTATGCACAGATCTCCATGCCCCTGACGGCCATTACAGATTTTGCTGAGCTGGGCAAAAACGATCCCTTCTATCAGGCTCTGGCCGATATTTGCGCAAAGCATAACAATCTTTGGAGCAAAGAGGCAGAGGATTATCTGCTGGCAAACGCAAAAGCCATCTAAATTGGAACGACAAAAAACTGCGCCTTGGGCGCAGTTTTTTTATGCACAGAAAAGGCACTTTCGTTGACTTTTCAGCGCCGGATGATATAATAAAATAGATTAAGAATGGAGGCGGACGCATGAGAATTTACAACTCAATGACGCGCAAAAAAGAAGAGTTTCAGCCAGTTCACGAAGGAGAAGTTAAAATCTATGCTTGCGGCCCGACGGTGTATAATTTTATCCACATCGGCAATGCCCGGCCGCTCATTGTATTTGATACATTAAGAAGATATTTGGAGTATCGGGGAAATAAGGTTACATTCGTTCAGAATTTTACCGATATTGACGACAAGATGATCCGTGCCGCCAATGAGCAGGGAATCACCGTAAAAGAGCTGGGCGAGCATTTTATCGCGGAGTATTTCAAAGACGCGCAGGCGCTCAATGTGCGGCCTGCAACGGTGCACCCTAAAGCGACCGAACATATCGACGATATTATCCATCTCATCTCTGAGCTCATCGAAAAGGGCCATGCCTACCTTGCAGAAAATGGCGATGTCTATTACGATGTGAAGAGCTTTGAGGGGTACGGCAAGCTTTCGGGGCAGGATTTAGAAGATCGTGAGGCGGGCGCGCGCATCGAGATCAACGATGTCAAACGCGATCCGATGGATTTTGCGCTTTGGAAGGCGCAAAAGCCGGGTGAGCCCGCTTGGGAGAGCCCGTTTGGCATGGGCAGACCGGGTTGGCATATCGAATGCAGCGCCATGAGCCAGAAAATTTTGGGCGATACGCTGGATATTCACGGGGGCGGCCAGGATTTGAAGTTCCCGCACCATGAAAATGAGATCGCGCAGAGCGAGGGCGCGACGGGCAAGCCTTTTGCAAACTATTGGATGCACAACGGCTATATCAATATCGACAACAAGAAGATG
>JAHZHM010000059.1:5531-9833 GCA_019420265.1 Clostridiales bacterium | reverse complement strand
CGTTTTTTTGGTATAATAAAAAACAATAACAGAGCAGGCATAAGGCTGCTCATTTCGGGAGGATTCGCTATGGCGAAAATAAAGATTGATTTTAACCATATGCTCACATCCGGCATTGGAGAGCACGGAATTTGCGCGGAGGAAATCGCGCGCTATGCGGACAGAATTGCAAAAGTGCACGAGGGGCTTTGCGCCAAGAGGCAGATGAACGCCTGGCGGGAGCTTCCGCACAACCAGGATGAGATTGTTCAGGATATTTTAAAAACTGCGGAAGAGATTCGGGAAAAATTCGAGTATTTTGTGGTGTTTGGCATTGGCGGCTCTGCCCTTGGAATGAAGGCGCTTTTCTCTGCGCTCAAGCATCCAAGGTATAACGAACTGCCCAGGGAAAAGCGCCGGGGGCCAAAGATCTACATTGTGGATAATGTCGATCCGGATTCCCTGAATGCGCTTTTTGATGTGATCGATATTCGCAAAACGGCCTTCAATGTCATCACCAAATCCGGCAACACGGTGGAGACGATGTCGCAATTTATGGTGGTGCTCTCCAGGCTGAGAGATTTGGACGAGGATTTGAAGGAACATATTTTCCTGACGACGGACAAAGAAAAAGGCATTTTGCGCAAGATTGCCAATGAATATGGCTTTAAGACGTTCATCGTCCCGGATGGCGTGGGCGGTCGCTTCTCTGTGCTCAGTCCGGTGGGCTTGCTGCCCGCGGCGGTCATCGGCATCGATATAGAGGCGCTGCTGCGCGGTGCGGCGGAGATGCACGCGCTTTGCCAGAAGCCGACGCTGGAGGAAAACCCGGCGTATATGTATGCGCTGCTGTATTTCATCGCGATGAAAAAGGGCGTCAATATTTCGGTCATGATGCCATATGCGGATGGGCTTTTATGCACGGCAGAATGGTATGCGCAGCTTTGGGCGGAATCGCTGGGCAAGAAGGTGGATATTCATGGCAATACCGTGCATGCTGGGCAGACGCCGGTGCGGGCGTTGGGCGTGACGGATCAGCATTCGCAGGTACAGCTCTATAACGAGGGACCTTTTGACAAGATCATCACGTTTGTTACGGTGCAGAATTTCCGCACCTGGCTGGGCAGAGCTTCAACAAGCTCATCGCGTCTGAACAGGCGGCTACGGAGTATGCCGTAACCAGCGCAGGGAAGATGAATATGCGCATCACGCTGGGGCAGGTAGATGAGCAGAGCCTGGCAGGGTTGCTGTTTTTCCTGGAAATGGCGACGGCCGCGGCCGGAGAATTCCTGGAGATCGATGCGTTCGATCAGCCGGGCGTCGAGGCCGGCAAGATCGCGACTTTTGCGCTTATGGGCCGGGAGGGCTATGAGCAGAAGGCGGAAGAGCTGAGCCAAAAAGAGAAAGGCAACCCAGCTTTTTGCTATGAATGCAATTAAACAGACCAAAGAATGCGGAACCGGCCCGGCCGGGGCCGCATTCTTTTTGGATCGCGCGCTGCTGCCTTGAAATGGGAAGAGCGGCAAGGTATAATAAAAGAAAATTCGAAAGAATGCGGCATTGCCGCAACAAAGGAGAAAAGACATGGCTGCTTACCGAACGGATATTGAGATTGCCCAGGATGCCCAGATGCTCCCCATCAGCAAAATCGCGGATGAGATTGGCCTATCAGAAGACTATCTGGAACACTATGGAAAATATAAGGCAAAGATAGATTACAACGTCTTAAAGACCAAGCGGGATGCGAAAAACGGAAAGCTCATTTTGGTTACGGCGATCACGCCCACGCCCGCCGGCGAGGGCAAGACGACGGTTTCCGTCGGCCTGGCAGACGGCCTGCGCCAAATCGGAAAGAAGGCGGTTGTCGCGCTGCGCGAGCCTTCGCTGGGGCCTGTTTTTGGCGTCAAGGGCGGGGCGGCCGGCGGCGGCTATGCGCAGGTTGTCCCGATGGAGGATATCAACCTGCATTTTACCGGCGACATTCATGCCATAGGCGCGGCAAACAACCTGCTGGCAGCCATGATCGATAACCATATCTATCAGGGCAATGCCCTTGGAATCGATCCCAAGAAAGTAACATGGCGGCGGTGTGTGGATATGAACGATCGCCAGCTGCGGGAGATTGTCGACGGCTTGGGCGTGCGCACCAACGGCGTCACGCGTCAGGATGGATACGACATCACCGTCGCCTCGGAAATTATGGCAATTTTGTGCCTGGCCACGGATATTTCAGATCTCAAAGCGAGACTGGAGCGCACCATCATCGGCTATACCTATGATGATAAGCCAGTTACGGCAGGGCAGCTGCACGCGGCCGGGGCGATGGCGGCGCTGCTCAAGGATGCGCTCAAGCCAAATTTGGTGCAGACGCTGGAGCATACGCCGGCATTTGTGCACGGCGGGCCTTTTGCCAATATTGCGCATGGGTGCAACTCTGTGATGGCCACAAAAACAGCGCTGAAATTTGGCGATTATGTCGTTACCGAGGCGGGATTCGGCGCGGATTTGGGCGCGGAAAAATTCCTGGATATCAAATGCCGCATGGCGGGGCTGGTGCCCAATGCGGTCGTGGTTGTGGCGACGGTGCGCGCTCTCAAGCATCACGGCGGTGCTGCGAAGGCGACTCTGGGAGAGGAAAATTTGGAGGCGCTCAAAGCCGGTTTGCCCAACCTGCTCCAGCATGTGGGCAACATGAAAGATGTTTACGGATTGCCGGTAGTCGTCGCCATCAACCGTTTCCCGACGGATACGGAGGCAGAGCTGGCGCTGGTGGAAGAGGAATGTGCAAAACTTGGCGTCAAAGCGGTTTTGACCGAAGTTTGGGGCAAAGGCGGAAAGGGCGGCATGGCGCTGGCGGAGGAAGTGGTTTCGCTCTGCGAGCAGGAGAGCCATTTTTCCTTCAGCTATGAGAGCGAACTTTCCATTCTGGAAAAGCTGGAAGCGATCGCAAGGCGCGTTTACCATGCGGATGGCGTGGAGCTCATTGGCCAGGCGCCTAAGCAGCTCAAACAGCTGGAAGCATTGGGTTTTGGAAATGTTCCCATCTGCATTGCCAAGACGCAGTATAGTTTTTCGGATAATCCGGCGCTGCTGGGCGCTCCGAAGGGGTTCAAAATTACCGTCCGCAATCTGAAGATTTCGGCTGGCGCAGGCTTCATCGTCGCTTTGACCGGCGATGTGATGACCATGCCTGGGCTCCCCAAAGTGCCTTCGGCGGAGAAAATTGACGTCGATGGCGATGGCGTCATTTCCGGGCTCTTTTAAGAAAAATGCCGGCTCGCGCGCAGGGATGCCTTGCGCGGGCCGGCGGCTTTCTTGACAACTGGTGGACGCCATCTTATAATGAACGAGTGGCAGTGCGCCGGAGTGGCGGAATCGGCAGACGCACGGGACTTAAAATCCCGGGTCGGCAACGGCGTGCGGGTTCAAGTCCCGCCTTCGGCACCATAATGAATGAGCCCCGCTTTTCGAACATTTTTATCGAAAAGCGGGGTTTTGCACATTCGGGAAATTTTGTAGTTATTGGGGCGATTTTTGCATTTTGGTATTGATATTTAAGACAACAATAATCGAAAAAAATGAATGTTCGTACCAAGCGGTAATCTAGATATTGCTTTCCGATAAAGCCGACTTATAGGTACTCTCAAAGACTACGACATCCTGTAAGTCAGTATCTGGTGAGGTGGCCCTCATCGCCTGCCGCTTCGTCTCCTTTGTATTCGCTCATTGTGACTTTGGAAATAGTTATGGTATAATAAAATTAATAATTGCGACGAAAAATGAGGGCATAAAATGAAGAAACCTTCTTTTGAAATTCCTAAAAATCCTCTTTTAGAAACAGCGACAAAGTTAATCCAAAAGCCGGAATGGTTGGAGGCTATTGAGCGGCAAAAACAGTTATTTGATATCGGGTTGCCTATGCGCTCTATGCTGGTAGAATATTTTAATATCTTATCGTGTACGCCTGTACACCTCACTGGTCTTAAAGGGCTGACTACTGGGCTAAAGACATATAATTGCTTGCTTGATATAAATGCGTTTAATCCCAATGAACATATTGCTGGTATACAAGCAATGCTAACTTCGGTGGCAGACAGCTTTTCGACGCGTATACCGCATTCATGGAAAATCATGAGACTCCATGCTTTGAGTGCGTTAGAGCTTGAAACTGCCAGCATATTAAAAGCTGCAGAAACCGAACTTCCTTTTACAATGCACTCTTTACAAATTGTAAACTCTTTACAGAGCCTTACTTCTCTGCATCCGAGTACACTGGTTCAAATTGATAAAGTTTTGGCATCGTCTCGGTTGATTAAGGATTAC
>JAHZHM010000059.1:0-5521 GCA_019420265.1 Clostridiales bacterium | reverse complement strand
CATTAGTTGAACGGCAATATATCCAAATTCAAAGAAACATTGAATGCAGCACTACACGGCTGAAAATTATTGATATTGCTACAGACCTATTACAAGATCAACTGGTTTCCGCCGCACAATACACAGAGAGCGAATATGTCAAAGAGAGTATTTTTGAGGAGATTCCGCTTGCTAATGCAAGAACAGGTATTCAATTTATTCCAAGTTATTTAGGCTATACTTTTCCTGAAAATGCCGAATATGATTTGTACGAAGAGTTCGCTAAATCTATGATAAGCAAAATCTTAAATAGCGGAAAACAAATCTTACATAAAATCACGAATATAAACGAATTGCGAATGGCTACGGGACAAACTGAAATTTTTACACCAACGACAAAAGTATATACTGCGGTACAATGCTTATTGACATCATTTTCTACAGACGACATAACTTTTGGTAGTGTGATCGATAGCTTGTATATGCTGATTTATGAGGGGAGTGGAGGAGCCAAACGAATTCGTGAAGTTCTGACTGACACTGAGTGTACAATTCTGTGGAATATTAAGCATATTCGCACTGATTTCCGGCACGACATAGAGCACGGGGATGAGAAAAAATATTTAGCAAAGAAACGGCAAATTGGGCGTGCTTATCAAACTATCTGTGGCAAACCTAGACCGTTGAAACAAAAAGACTGGGTTACAGCGCATTTTATGCTGTTCAAACAAGTGGATGAGCTTTTACAGTCTATTATAGATAAGTTATCGGCTGCATGTTAAGCAAGACAAAACAAAAATATTATCGGGAGATCGGATGACTATAGTGTCTACTCCCTACACGTTGTGATGGATTTTGAGATCAGGAGCTTTATCTGACTCCTGAGTGGCTTTTCCCGTTTCGCTGGCCGATCATTTTTTCGCAGGTATGGGTAGTGAAGATGAAAGATTAAACGTATGCTTATCCCGGCAACAAAACTGCATGGATAATGGCATTCATGTGTTTTTTTGTATTTATTTGCCTTTGGGGCCAGGAGTGCCCCGGGCGCAGGGGAGGGAAGTTTTATGAAGGCGATTTACACAAAAGGAAGCTACCAATTTGAGCTGAGGGACATCACACTGCGGCCTTTGGAGCGGAGCGAAGTGTTGATCCGGGTGCAGGCATGCGGGCTGTGCGGCTCTGATCTGCACACGGCGCGGGTAGCGCCGGAGTTTGTGCCTTTGGGCCATGAGGTGGCGGGAGTTGTAGAGCAGGTTGGGGCGCATGTAACCAATGTGAAGCCAGGCGATCGGGTTGTGCTGGAGAGCGGCTCTTACGATCGCTTCTCGGATCTCTCCCGGGACGGAAAGTATGATCTGGATAATAACGGGCGGCATTTCTTCAATACCCAGCAGTATGGCAATGGCATGGGTTTTGCGGAATATCTGATCGCGGCGGATGAGGTGTGCGTCCCCTATGAGGGGCTCTCACTGGCGGCTGCGGCGATGATAGAGCCGATGGGTGTGGGCTTCGATTTGGTGAAGGTTTCGGATATTGGCCTGGGCGATTCTGTGATGGTCGTGGGCATTGGGACGATTGGGCTTTGCGCTTTGCGGCTGGCCCGTCTGCGCGGAGCTTCGCGCATTATCGCCGTCAGCACGCCGGGGCGCGGCCGCAGAGACGGCGTGGCCAAAGCCTATGGTGCGGATGAGGTGGTCTGCTGGGGAGAGGATCTCTCCGAATACCATGTGGATAGGATTCTTTGCACAACGCCGCCCCAGGTTATGCCGGAGCTGATGAAGAATCTAAATATCGGCGGTATTATGAGCTATATCGGAGAAGCAGATAGGGAAGAGCGCTTTGTTAGCTTTGATATGAACTACTGGCATGGGCGCAAGCTGCAGCTTCGGGCATCTTATGCGGCGCCGGCGCTGTATTTTCCGGCGTGCATCCGGCTGGCCCGCAGCGGCAGAATCGATTTGGATCTGCTGCACACCCACAACCTGAGGCTGGAGCATTTTAAAGAAGATTTTGATTTCTATATGCAGGATCGGGAGAATGCCATCAAAGCTGTGATGTTTACAGAAAGATAGTTTTGCAAAAATCCACCCAATGAGCGATGCTCTGGGTGGATTTTTTGCGGAAAAGCGGCTGTTAAAGCAAAACCAGCCAATACCCAACGACTGGCCCTAAGAAGATGGCGAGATAGATGAGGCTGATATAGGGCTGATAATCCAAATAAAACTCTCGAAAACTCAGACTCCATGGATGCCGGATGATGACCCATCCAAATACATCAAACACAATGCAGATCCCCGCCCAGATAGCGCCGGTGAGCAGCGCTTGCTCCAGCGTCGGATCAGAAAGCCCGCTCATATATAGGTAGCCAAATAGGCTAAACAGAATGATGTTGTAGAGCGGATGCCAGGGCTTGGTCTTCTCGTAGCCTTCGCCCATGCCGTGCGCATCCATCGGTTTCATGTGCAAGACATAGATATTAAAAATGGTGTGCAGTATGCCGACGAGGGTTACCAAAACATAGCAAATCCAAAACCACAGCATAGACATCCCGAAATTCTGCATCTTCAAGCCTCCTAGTTTTCCTTCGCTTTTATCATACTGCCCAAAGGCCTGCAGTGCAAGGGCAGCCGTGCAATAAGCGGAGAAAATGCAGGAACCGATTTTGGATTGCCTGCAAAATGCGCATCAAAAAGAGATGGGCTTGAGTTTGCGGGAAGGCATATGATATACTAAAAGCGACAAAAAACGCTGGAGCGCAGGGCAGTTTCTGGGCTCACAGCAGATTGCAAGATTATTGGTATCAAAGAGGTCATCGATATGCATCAGAAAACGCGTTGGATTTGTTTGCTTCTTGCCGTATTGCTGTTGGCATTGCTCTGCTCTGGATGCAAGAGCGCGCAGACGCTGGATACGCTGCAGCAGCAGGCATATGAAGCGATAGAGGAAGGAAATGCCGAGCAGGCATATGAAACAGTGCTCAAGGCGGAGGCGCAGTATCCCGGGGAGCTGGATAGCGCGCTCTATCAGCTGCTTTTGGCGCAGGCCGGCGGCGATTTTGAGCAAGAACACGTTCTGGCCGCATATGAGACGCTTGGCCGAAGGGGCGAGCTGGAACTGGCGCAAATGCTGGAGCTCGGGCAGTATTATCAGGCCCAGGGGAAGCTGCGGCAGGCGCGGGATCTTTACGAGCTCTCTCTGCGGCGGGAAAATAGCGAAGAGATCGATGCCCTGCTGCAAAGCATGACCATCTCTTTCGACCAGGAAAGCGAGCAGCTGCAAGCATATTTGCAGCAGGCGAGCAGTGCCGCCAAAGAAGAGCGCATGCCCGAGCTGATTGGGCTGCTGCAAAGTGCGGAGTGGCTCAATGCCGCAATGCCCTCGACTGGCAAGGGCGGCCGCTTCTATGAGACAGAGGAAAATGGAACGCGCATCCGCATTGCCGCAGAGCTGATTGGCGGCCGGCCGGTTACCAGCATTTGGGTGCTGGAGCAGGATGGAAAGGAAAAGAGCATTCGGGTAGCGCCCGAGGCGGTTGCGCTGGTGAGAGCAGAAGTGCGCGAAGGGGCATATCAGGGCGCGGCATCCGCTGAAATTCTGGAAATTTCTGCGGGGACCTTCTATCGGATCGACGGAGCCTTGCAGAACAATCTCTTCAGCGGGCAGGTAAACTTCCAGCTGTTCTCGGTTGCCGCTCAAGATACGGTTGCGGCGCGGTGGGAACACCGGCAGGATACGGCGGCCGGTGCGTTTAGTGGGGCTTTTAGCGAGGATGGGCACCCGCAGGCGCAGCAGCAGGGCGCGGCAGACAGCGTCGTCGTGGGATACGACGGCGGCAACGAAAAGTATCTATCGCTGCGCATCCCGGAAGGCGCAACGGCGCAGGATAGCGTCAGCATCTTCTGGATGCCGGTAGCAAAGGCATGGGAGGGGCAGTAAGATGAAAGGCAAAAAACGCGGCGTTCTCCTGCGGTGTGTTGCGCTTTTGCTCTGCGCCTGCCTTTTTGCGGCGCTGGTGCCGGCAGCCCCGGCCAAAGCGGCGGTAAAAAACCAGGGAACGCTGGCCAATTTAGTGATCTGCGTTCAGTTTGGCGATTCGGATGACGCCCATGATATTTTCGGAAAAGCCGAGCACTGGGAAAAAGTGATGGGCATGTACGACACGGCGGACGATTCCTTTAAAAACTATATGAAAGCCATTTCCGACCAAAAGCTCACCATCAATAATATTTTTCCCCAGCAGACACAGCAGGATGGCAAGACCATCTGTGCGGCGCTGCGGCTGGCTCAGAATGCAGACTACTATAAAGACAACGAAGGCGTCCTGGTGGCGGAAGTGATTGCTGCGATGCAGGATGGCAGAATCACTTTGGGCAGCGAAAAGCTGGATTATCGGGAGCCGGGCGTGCTGGATAACCTGACGATCATCGTGCAGGGCTCGGCCTCCAGCATGAGCGATGGCTTTTGGCCGCACAGCACGTCTTACAGCGGCAATGAAAAAATTGGCAGCGGGGTTTTAGTGCGCGGCTATAACCTATTAAACTCGGATGCTCTAATCCGCACGCTCACAGGCAATGTCAATGTTTCCGGTGCGCAGGGGACAATCACCCATGAGTTCCTGCATACGCTGGGGTTGCCGGATCTCTATCGCAACAGCGGCGGTTCGCCGGTTGGGCGCTGGAGCATCATGGCCTCGACGCTTTGCTATTTGCAGTATCCGCTGGAATACTGCCGGGAGCTGCTTGGCTGGGTGCAGATTCGGGAGATCACAAAATCCGGGACGTATCCCATCCGCGTGGCCAGCGGGAAAGATAAATGGAGCGGGGCCTATCCAACGGCGCTCAAACTGAAAACGCCGCAGTCCGATAGCCAGTTTTTCGTTGTGGAATATCGGAAGAAAGATGCCGGCGCGGCATTTGATTCCTATATCCCAAGCAGTGGGCTGCTCATGTATCGGGTGGATGAATCCATATCGGATCGTAGCAATTACCGCGGAGAGAATTATATCTATGTCTTCCGGTCGGGCGTGACAGATCCCGAAAAAGCGGAGGATATGAGCGGCACAGCCTATCTCAGCGAGAACGCGGCGCTGGATATTGAAAAGGGCGAGACTTCCTATGGCAGCACAGATCTGAATGCGCCTTTTACAGACAATACGCTCTATTACCCTGGCGGCAAAAACAGCGGCATTGCCATTTCCAATGCGCACTATTCGGAAGATGGGGAGCTGCTCATCTTTGATGTGGAATTTGCAGATACCAGCGGCGCCGAATATTGGCAGCAATATGGGCCGGCCATGAGCGGCATGAGGGGCGCAGGCGCTTCCCTTGCCATGGGAGATGACGGCACGCTGTATGCGGCCTCCTGCGGCAGCGATGGAAAGCTGAGGCTCATGCAAAGCCGGGATGGCAAGAGCTGGGCGCAGGTTACGACGCTGGGCGGAGTGGAATCGCTCCCAGATGCGACGCTGCAATGGTATCAGGGGTCGCTCTATTTGGGCGTTATGCTCAGCGGTGCAAAACCGGCGGCATATCGGCTGGTAAAC
>JAHZHM010000058.1:2101-2450 GCA_019420265.1 Clostridiales bacterium | reverse complement strand
TCCTCGTCATGAGCAGCAAATCGTTGATCAGGCTCGTCATCCGATCGATCTGCCCATTGATATCCGAAAGAAAATCCTTATAGATCTCTTCCGGCACTTGCTCCTGATAGAGGATGGATTCCGTCAAAATCTTCATGGAGGTGAGCGGCGTTTTAAGCTCGTGCGATGCGTTGCTCACAAATTCGCTGCGCTGTTTATCCACATCCTCCAGCCGAGCTGTCATCGTATTAAACGCCTCGCCCAGCTCCGCAATTTCATCCTTTCCCTCTATCTGAACGCGCTTTTTGAAATCTCCTACCGTGATGGCCATTGCGCCTTCCCGCAACTGCTCCAGCGGGCGAGAGAGGTG
>JAHZHM010000058.1:1719-2091 GCA_019420265.1 Clostridiales bacterium | reverse complement strand
TAGGAAATGATGGCAACAGCCAGCACAGCAACCCAGTAGATGATCGTATAGTTCTGCTTGATCGAGTTGATATTCGAGACCACATCCCCAATGCTCTGGGAAAATACAGCCACACCGATGATCTCGGAGTTTTCTACAATGGCAGAGGCATAGTATCCTGCCCAAAACTTCGTCCCATCCGCGCCTATTCTATGAAAACCATAGGAGGTATCTCTCTGGCCGCTCAGAATTTCAATGATCTCCGGCAGCTCGATGCGCACGCCGTTCAGCCGCGAATAGCTGTCGATTTGAACAATACCATAGCTATCCAGCAGTAAAACGCGGCCGGAAATATCCTGCCCTTTTTGCAGCGGTTTCTCATAGAGCGCCGGG
>JAHZHM010000058.1:0-1709 GCA_019420265.1 Clostridiales bacterium | reverse complement strand
CCCGCCACACGGACGGAAAAATCGCTGACATCCTGCAAATTGGCGCTGGCGCGGCTTTTGAGCAGATTGTTTTCAATAATATTGGAAGTTACTACCGTAACGAGTGAGAATGCCATCAAAACAACGACGACATAAATCACAATAAACCTCCAACGAATGGAAGTGAGAAAGTTATTTACCAGAAAAATAGTATCACCTTCCCCCTCTTCGCTCTGCTGCGGTTTTCGCTTATTCAAAGCCGCCTTTCTTGCCGCATTTCCTAAGTATTATGTAGTAATTCAGTATACTATAAACTGCAAAAAAACTCAATCTCTCAGCCGCTCGGCCGCAAATCGCTTTTCCGTATGAGATGGCAAAAAGAAGCTATACTAAGAAAAACAATGAGAGGAAGCATTTTTATGAAATCTTTATGGTTGGATACAGCAAATTTGCCCAGTTTTCCTGCCCTGCCCGGCAATTTGAAAACGGATGTGCTCATTATCGGCGGGGGCATTGCCGGCGTACTCTGCGCCCACGAGCTGCAAAAACGCGGCGTCGATTATGCCCTCATCGAGGCATCCAAGATTTGCAGCGGCACCACCAAATGCACCACAGCCAAGATCACCGCCCAACACGGGCTGATTTACGCTTCGCTCTTTAAGCGCCTAGGCCGAGAAAAGGCGGCGCTCTATCTGCGCGCCAACCTGCAGGCCATAGAGGCCTATGAAGCGCTTGCCCAAACCATCGACTGCGATTTCGAGAGAAAAGACGCATTTGTCTATACCCAGCGCTCTCCCCAAAAAATTCAGGAAGAAGCCGCGGCGCTTCAGCTGCTGGGATACTCGGCGCATATCACGCGGGAAGCGCCGCTTCCGTTCCCCATTTTAAGCGCACTTTGTTTCGCCTCCCAGGCACAGTTCCATCCGCTCAAGTTCCTCGCCGGCCTCGCTGCTCCGCTGCATATCTACGAGCACACACAGGCGCTGGAGCTGACCGGGCGCGGCGTACAGACCAACCGCGGAGAGATCCAGGCAAAGAAGATCATCGTGGCGACGCATTTTCCCATCTATAATCGCCATGGTTTCTATCCCATCAAGCTGTATCAGGAGCGTTCCTATGTCTTGGCGCTGAAAGGCGCGCAGGATGTGGGTGGAATGTATATTGATGAGGCCAACGGCCTTTCTTTTCGCAACGCAGATGGCCTGCTGCTTTTGGGCGGCGGCGCGCACCGCACGGGAAAGAAGGCTGGCGGCTGGGCAGCGTTAGAATCCCTTGCCGCGCAGTATTATCCCCAGGCAGAAATTGCGTTTCGCTGGGCAACGCAGGATTGCATGCCTTTGGATAACGCCCCCTATATTGGCCCATATGCCTCCGGTCTCCCCGGCGTCTATGTCGCCACTGGCTTCCAAAAATGGGGCATGAGCACGGCTATGCTTTGCTCCCAGCTTCTGGCCGATTTGGTTACCGGAAGGGAAAACCCCTATGCCCCTGTCTTTACGCCCCGGCGCAGCGTCTGGCATCCGCAGCTTGCCGACAACGCCTTTGAAACGCTGAAAAACCTGTTAACGCCCACGCGCCCGCGCTGCTCGCACTTAGGCTGTGCCCTAAAATGGAATCCCACCGAGCACACCTGGGATTGTTCCTGTCATGGATCACGGTTTGATGAAGCTGGCGCGCTCATCGATAATCCGGCGCAATCTGATCTCAAGCTCTGATTTTTATACAGGCAG
>JAHZHM010000057.1 GCA_019420265.1 Clostridiales bacterium | reverse complement strand
CATGCCCATGGTCGCTCCGGCGGCGCTGTAGGCCGTGCCCATCGGGGCCAGCAGTTTTGCAAAATACAGCCCGCAGAACAGGCGCACCACCTGCTCTACCACCTGGGAGAGGGCATGGGGCGCCAAATCCTGGATTCCTTGATAGTAGCCCCGATAGGCCGAGGAGAGGGCGACGACAAAAAGCGCCGGGCCACAGGCTTTTAGCGAAGGCGCAGCAGAGCCCATGCCCAGGCTGCTCATGACGAGATCCGCGCCGAAATACAGCAGCGCGCAGCCCACCGCGCCCAGCACGGCCAGAAAGCGCAGGGAGACGAGAAAGACTTGATAGGCCTCTGCCGGGGCGCTGGCCGCCACGCGCTCAGCCACCATGCGCGCCACGGCCACAGAAATGCCCGCCGTGCAGGCCAGCAGAAGCATGGTATAGATGGGGTGCGCCAGCTGGTAGTTGCCCATGCCGCCCGCCCCCAGGATGTTGCCCAACGGGATGCGGTAAATCGCGCCCAATACTTTGCTGATGATGCCTGCCGCCCCCAGCATGGCAGCGCTTTTGATGATGCTCTTTTTCGTCATGTTTCCGCCTCCCTCTAGGGATGTTTATGCCAAAGGGCGCTCAAAAATGAGCCGGACGGGCCAGGGCGGCGGTTTGCTTAGGGGGGTAGAAGGGCAAGGGCCTTGGGTGGACATGGGGCAATGCCCCATACCCCCTTTATGGAGGGAGAAAATGGGAGGCGCGCAAGGGCAGGCGGGCGGCGACGGGGCGTTGCATGGGGCAAAGGGTCAAGGGTCTTGGGTGGACATGGGGGCCAAGGCCCCATACCCCCTTTATGGAGGGAGGAAAATGGGTAGCGCGCGGGGGCAGACGGGCGGCGATGGAGCGTTGCATGGGGGCAAAAGGTCAAGAGCTTTGGGTGAACATGGGGCCAAGCCCCCATACCCCCTTTATAGGGAAGCGGAAGCCTTTGCGTATCAAAATAAAAATTCTTTTCATCTATATATGGCCTGCAAAAACGCAGGACCATGCCAACATTTACTCTTTGGCAAAACGGTTTTTGGCGGCGCGGGCGGAATGGATAAATTCTGCTTTCCTCTCTTCCGCGCACTTCGCGGCGAGCACAAGCTGCACCAGCATTTACTCTCTGGCAAAACGATTTTCAGCAGCGCGGGCAGAATGGACAAATTCTGCTTTCCTCTCTTCCGCGCGCTTCGCGGCAAGCACAAACTGCGCCAGCATTTGCCTTCTGGCAAAACGATTTTCAGCAGCGCGGACGGGACTGACAAATTCTGCTTTTCCATCATTCGGGTGCGAAAATAGAAAATCTCCCCAGAATCGTATAAAAATTCCGGCAATGCAAATACTATCGGCAAGAAATGGCACAGGAGGATTTTTTACATGAAAGCCACAGGCATTGTTCGCAGAATCGATGATTTGGGCAGGGTTGTCGTCCCAAAAGAGATACGCCGCACGCTGCGCATCCGGGAGGGCGACCCGCTTGAAATTTATACATCCGCAGACGGGAGCATCACGCTCAAAAAATATTCGCCGATTTTCGAGCTCTCCGGCTACGCAGAGCAGCTGGTCCGGGTTTTGGAAAACACCTATTCGGGCACGGCGCTCATCAGCGATAAGGATACCATCATTGCGGCCTGCGGAGAGCTGCGCAAAAATTACGAGCACAAGGCCATCTCCAAAAAAGCCGAACAGGCCATCGAAAACCGCAAGACTCTGCTGCTGGGCGGGGCGGAATGTATCCCCGTCTATGAGGAGGACGCGGCGGCCTACAGCGGGCAGGTCATCCGCCCTATCATCTGCGAGGGGCAGGCCATTGGCGGCGTTTTCCTGCTCTACCAGGGCACGGGGCGGCCGGGCGAGGCGGAGATGCGCGGCGCGGAGGTCGTCGCCGGATTTTTGGGCGCACAAATGGAGCAATAGGAGGAAGTATGCGAAAGATTAGCGAGAAGAAAAAACAGGCCATTCAAAACAAGGTTGCCCAGGTTACGGATAAGCACCCCAGCAAGACGGATCCGCTGGGCAGCTACACCGGCATGCCCGAAAACCCGTATGAAAAGCCTGTGCAGGATGCGGACGATTTATAGGCAAGATGCCTCCGCCGCTATGGCGGCAGACTGCATCCAGCCGTTCATCCGGGAGAGATGTTTCTCCCATGGCGCTATGGAGCGGCAGCAAGAATGAGAAAGCGAACAAAAAGGAAAGAGCCGGGGCTCTTTCTTTTTTTGGTGCGAAGAGAAAGTTTTGCACAAAAAACGCAAGTTCAAAGACGATTCCCGACTATAGGACAAACCTACCCTTCCGCAGAGGTACAAGCGCGCATTTGCGCCAGCATACCTGTCGTGTTGCTCAAAAATGCGACACAGAGTGTACTTTTCATTTCTGCATTGCGCTCTTCTGCGCAGGAGAGGCATGGAGATTTTTTTGCTGCGGCACAAACTCCAGCGTAAAAATGCGGGAATAGGCGCTGTGAGAAAAAATTCATGCGGCCAACCAGGCGCAAACAGCTTGAGCAAATCGGCTTGAGCAGCGTGCATACGAGCGGCAGGCTTCAGAAGGGTACGACTAGGGCGGAACGTCCTTTGGGAGTTCAGCGGGAGATGATTTTCCCGCTGAAAGACTTAGATGGAATCCGCCGTTTTAGAAACGAGGGGCATCTTTTCATGGAGATGCTCATCGTTTGGCCGTGTATGAAAATGGGACATGCGCGCATGCCCCTATCATGGAAAGGGCCGACCGTGCGGGCATACAAAGCGGGCGCTTTCCCGCATACACCTTCGGCAAATTCTTTTCCATTTTTTGTATAGAAGTTTTTGGGGGTGTCTTTACAAAACGCGATGCCCTTTCCCTTTCTCACCCGGGCAGGCAGATGAGGTTGACTTCCCAGGCTGGGTAGTAGGGCGATTTGCGCAGATAGATGCGGTAGCCCGGCTGGACGCGCAGGATTTGCAGGGGCAGAGCGAAATAGTCCCAGATGCGGTGATACGCCGAGATGAACATCTTGGGCGCATGGGCGGCCAGCACGCCCTCCATGCCCCGCAGCGCCGCGGATTCCGCGCCCTCAATATCCATTTTGAGGTACGTCGGAATCTGGCCGTGGGTCAATTCCAGCAAAGGCAGAGCCAGGACCTCTCCCTTGCCCCGGCCAATGGCCGAGCTTCTGCCCCCCGGGCTGCCAAAGGCAACCTGCCCGGCCACATCCGAAACCGCGTTGTGTTTGGCCACGACATGGCGCAGATTCAGCCGCTCTATCAGTGCTTTAAGCTTGGCGAAGTTTTTGGCATCCGGCTCGACGGCGAAAATCTGCCGGTAATCCCCGGCCAGCTCTAAAAATTCCAGCAGCGTATCCCCCCGGTATGCGCCGAGGTCTGCATAGATCTCCTCTTTTGAGAGGCCCAGCAGCGCCAAGCTTTGGGAGCGGGGCTGGCTGACGGCATCCAGCACGTTCAGGCGGCCAGTCAACTGAAACTCGGCCACGCCGCGGAAAACTTCCCGGGAGGCTTCGTCTGCCAGGGCGGCATAGGCCTGCTCTATCTGCTCGGCGTTTTCCTCAAGAAACTGCCGGGTGGCACAATCCTCTCCGGCCACGGAAAAGCTCGGGCAGAACAGCGGCATTTTTTCGGCAATCTCCCGGATATGCGCCATGACCGGGGGCAGATCCGTCGCGAAGGCCAGCAGGATATTCATTTTGCCGTATTGCGCTGCGGCATCCTCATAGCGCAGCACGGGATAGCCGCGGAACTGCTGCCCCCGGACGAATTCATCGCTGGCAAACACGCAGGCCGGCCGGATGCCCTGCTGCTCCAAAAAGGCAAACAGCTTATCTGCGCCGTTGCCCATGCCATAGACGGCCACGGGCAGATCGCTTTCGGCAATCTCTTCCAGCCAGCTTCTCTTCTCCAGTATTTTTTCCAGCATAACGCCTCCTGCCACCCGGGGTGCCGGGAACTTTGCGCGCCCATCTGCGCCTCCCACAAAAAAGAGGGCCGAAGCCCTCTTTTTGCCGGCCCTAATAGAGCCTGTCTTTATACTCCACAATATCCGCCTGGCGCTTCCACTGCTGAATCTTATCGCCATAGGCGTTTTGCGCCATCTCGTTTTTGATATACGCCTGGATATTCTCGCGGCACTCTTCCAGCGAGAGCGTCTTTTCCTCGGTCTCGCCATCCATGCGGATGA
>JAHZHM010000056.1 GCA_019420265.1 Clostridiales bacterium | reverse complement strand
CCTTGCGGCCAAGGCGCTGGCCAAGGGGGATTTTTCTCAGCGCATTGAGGCGCGGGAAAAGGGAGAGATTGGCCAGCTAGTTGAGACGTTTAATATGATGTCGGCCGAGCTGGAGAAATATGAGAACACGCGCCAGAGCTTTGTGGCAAATGTTTCCCACGAGCTCAAAAGCCCGATGACTTCCATTCAGGGGTTTGTGCAGGGGATGCTGGACGGGACGATCGAAGGGGAGGATCAAAAGCAGTATCTGGAGATTGTATTATCCGAAACAAAGCGGCTCAATATCCTCATCGGAGATCTGCTGGATTTGGCAAAAATCGATTCGGCACAGTTCCCCATGCATATGACGCGCTGGGATCTCTCGGAAATGTTGCGCCGCTCGCTCATTCAGTTTATCGGAAAGATAGAGGAGAAGAATCTGGAGCTGGCCGTCAACATTCCGGAAGAGCAGCTGATGGTTCTGGCCGATCGCGATAGAATTGCCCAGGTTGTAACAAACCTGCTGGATAACGCCGTAAAATTCTGTGAGCCGCATGGAACGCTGAAGATCTGGGTTTACTGTGCGGATGGGAAAGTGCACGTCAATATCTCGAACACCGGAGAGATCATCCCGCAGCAGGATTTGCCGTTTGTTTTCGATCGGTTTTTCAAAGTGGATAAATCGCACAATCGAAAATCGCCCGGAACGGGCCTTGGGCTTTCCATCGTCAAGAAAATTCTGCTCCAGCACGGGCAGGATATTTGGGTTAATTCCAAACCCGGCATGGGAACGGTATTCACATTTACGCTGGAACAGGCGGCGGAAGAAAAGAAAGCATAGTTTTATCAGCAATGATTCATATCAATTAGGAGGAACATTACATGAACGACGAATGGAACCGGCCTGGTTTTTCCGCATCGGACGAAGAGAAGAAGAGCGAAATGCCAGACAGCTTTTCCGAAAAGGCAGAGAGCGGTGAGCAGGCGCCCAGCTGGGGCAAGCCCAGCGAGCAGCAGCCCTGGCAAAGCGCACAGAGCGAGCAGAATGCGCAGCCTTTTGCGCCCCAGCAGATGCCCCGTTACGATAGCGCGCCGCGATATGGTGAGGGATACCAAAATTATAACGCGCCAAGAGCTGGGCAGCCCAATCACGCGAGAAAAAAGAAAAATAGGGCAGGGCTGATTATTGGAATCAGCGCGGGAGTGATTTGCGCGGTTCTCCTGGGGGCGGCCATTATGGGGGCGTTCCTCTATCCTATCTTTAAAGACTATCAGCAAGCGACTGGGCCCAGCGCCAGCATAGCGCCAACGCCTTCCGCTTCCCAGAGCAGCGGCCCTGTCGGTGGCGGCGATACAGATGCCAGCATGGATGGAACGGCGCCTACGATTACCGATCAGGTCAACCCGATTCCTGAGATTGCGGAAACCGCGCTCAAAAGCGTCGTCGGCGTAACGACGATGCAAAATCAGGGTGGGCAGCTTCAGCCATCTGCCCGGGGCACGGGGTTTGTCATTTCCTCTTCGGGATATATCGTAACCAACTACCATGTCATTAAAAATGGTGAGCAGTTTGTCGTTACGGATCACGATGGCAATGAATACGCGGGGACGCTCATTGGCGGAGATCAGAACTTGGATATTGCCGTGCTGAAAATCGATGCAGATCTGCCGGCGCTGGCGATTGGCGATTCGGATGCGACCCGCGTGGGTGAGCAGGTGATCGCCATTGGCGATCCTTCGGGTGCAGGGCAGAACCTCACGGGGACGGTTACGGTGGGGTATGTCAGCGCGGTAAACCGCGAGCTGATGTTCAACAATATCCGCCAGAAGTTCATCCAGACGGATGCGGCAGTCAACCCGGGCAACAGCGGCGGCCCGCTCTTCAACACGAAAGGAGAGGTTATCGGCGTCGTAACGCTCAAGAGCCTGGTTTCCTCGGCAAACTCCGGCGTCAGCACAGAGGGCATTGGCTTTGCGATTCCCATTAACAATGCCATCGATGCGGCGCAGCAGATCATCTCTTCGGGCAGCGTCAAGCGCCCGGGCATCGGGATTCGCTACAGCGAAGTGACCCAGGCTACGGCAGAGGCCAACAACATCGTGCCCGGCAACATGATCGCGACGTTTATGAACGGCAGCACCGCGCAGCAGGCCGGCCTTCAGGTGGGGGATATCATCATCCGTTGCGAAGGGCAGGATGTCACGAAAGTGAATATGTCAGATTTGGTGAATGCCAAAAAGGTGGGTGAGAGCATCGAGGTGACTGTCTGGAGAGACGGCCAGGAGATGGATTTCACAGTTCCGATTGGAGATGTCAACCAAATGACGGAAGAATAATCAAAAAAAACAGCGGAATATTCCGCTGTTTTTTGATTGCGTGAAATTACATCGCATC
>JAHZHM010000055.1 GCA_019420265.1 Clostridiales bacterium | reverse complement strand
AGGATGAGATCTGCATTTCCCCAGAGGACACAGGTGGCTCTCTGCGGGAGAAGCTCTCCCTATTGGGGGCGCAGACGCTCAGCCGCACACTGGAAAAACTGTTAGACGGAACGCTCAAGGCCGTTCCGCAAAATCCAGAAGAAGCGACTTATTACCCTATGTTCCCGAGAGGCTTTGGAAGAGTAGATTTTGCAAAAAGCGCGAGGGAAGTCTGCGATTTTATCCGGGGAATCAATCCAGCGCCCGGCGCCTTTATGCAGATGGGCGATCAGAAAATCAAGCTATTTTTGGCCAGAGTGGCGGCGGCAGAGGGGGTGCCTGGGCAGATTTTGCAGGCCAGCGCAAAAGAGGGGCTGGTTATCGCCTGCGGGAAGGGCGCGGTTGAAATTCTGCGGCTGCAATATCCCGGGGCAAAACAGATGGACGCCAAGGATTTTCTGAGAGGGAGGAGCGGCATTTTCCTTCCCGGAAATTGCGTGGAAGGGGAGTAGCGCGTGAAGCAAAGGCAGTTGGCCCTGAAAATTTTGGGAGAAGTGGAAGAGGGTAGTTTTTTTAATCTGGCGCTCAAAAAACAGCTGAGAGGCTTGCCCGAGCAGGAGCGGCGCTTTGTCGCCGCGCTTTTATATACGACGCTGGAAAATAAGGGGCGCATCGACTACGTTATCGATTGCTTTACTAAGGGCAAGCGGATTCATAAATTTGTGCGCAATGTGCTGCGCCTAGGCGTTTGCCAGTTGATGTTTTTTGAGACGGTGCCGCAGAGCGCGGCTGTCAATGAGAGCGTCAAGCTCATGGAGAAATCGCCCAAACGGCAGCTCAAGGGATTTGTGAACGCCGTACTGCGCAATATTGCCGAGAATATGGGCAAGATCGCATATCCTTCCCAGGAAGAGCAGCCGGCGCAGTATCTTTCTGTGCTCTATAGTTACCCGCTTTGGCTGGCGGAAAAGTATCTCTCGGAATATGGATTTGATTTTGCGGAGGAGATGCTCTCCTACCATAAGCAGGCGGCGGATACCTGCGTGCGGGCGAACCGTCTGAAAATTACGGGGCAGGAGCTGCTCTTAAAACTCGAAGGGCGTGGATATGCCTGCCGCGCCGGTCAGTATATTCCAGACTGCTTTTATATTCGCAATATGACGGGCATCGATGAGCTGGATCTTTTCCAAAAAGGTCTGCTGGCGGTGCAGGGGGAAGCTTCCATGATCGTGGCTGAGGCGGCGCAGGTGCAGCCAGGGCAGGCGGTTTTAGATGCCTGCGCGGCACCCGGCGGCAAGACTGCCTATCTCGCGCAGTTTGCGCCAAAGAGGCTGGAGGCTTTTGAGCTGCATGAGCATCGAGTGGCGCTCATGCAGGAGAATTTTGAGCGCCT
>JAHZHM010000054.1 GCA_019420265.1 Clostridiales bacterium | reverse complement strand
CGTCGTAGAACCCTTCCCGCACCAGCTTCTCAAAATTTTCCACCGTGATGGGGGCAGCCTTTGCGTCCAGCTCCAGTTCAATTTTTCCGCCGTTTTCCATTTCAATGACGATCATTTGTATTCTCTCCTTTTATTCTGGTTTTTTTGCACCGCAGTTGGGGCAGAATTTTCCTTGGCTGGCCGTTCCGCAGGCGCAAGTCCACGTTTCACCGTTCTCCGGCTTTTTGGCGCCGCAGTTTTGGCAGAAATTTCCCGTGTTTTTGCTGCCGCAAGCCGGGCAGCTCCACCCATTCGCCGCAGCCGCCGCGGGCTCAGGGCTATTTTCAAAGAAAGATGCCACGTTTGCACCGCCCGCCTGCTGCGCCATACCCAGGCCCATGAAGCCCGTCATCGCGCCGGCATCGTTTTTGGCCGCGTTCTCCATGGCGTTTGCCTGCGCGCCGCCCAGCCGCGCGCCCATCATGCGCGTATTCGTGTACACCCTGGATTCCTGGAACTGCGCAATTTTTTTCGCGCTCTCCGCATCCGGCGTGATGGAAGCCAGCGCCACAGAGACCACCGAAATGCCCCGGTTCTGCACCCAATCTTCCGTCAGCTCTTGGTTCAGCTGATCCGCAATCTCGTTGGTATAGAGCGGAAGCTGGTCGTAGGCAATGCCTTTGAGGGCGATTTTCCCAAGGGCCGGCTGCAAATTGTGCTGCACTTCAGTTTTGAGCTGCTCATCGATCTGGCTTCTTCTAAATGTATCCTGCACATTGCCGCAGACATTGACATAGAACATGATGGGATCCGTGATGCGGTAGGAATAGGTGCCATAGCCTTTGATGGTAAAGCCGAACTCGCTGTCCCGGAAGGGCACTTCGCCCACGCCCACCTTGTTGCCCATGATTTCCTTGGTGTTGATATAGTAGACCCGCTGATCGTTTTCCGGCTGGCCGCCAAACGTGAAGCGCTTGCCCACCTTTTTAAAGCTCTCTTTGAGGCCATGCCATCCGCTATCCAGCATGGAGGGCTCTGTGCCCGTCTGATAGAGATATTCTCCCGGCTCGGCGCAGAAATCCACAATTCTGCCGTTCTCCACGATGAGCATGCACTGCCCCTCGTTGACGGCCACTTTGGAACCATCCGAGATGATATTCTCGCTGCGCTTTGTATTCGAGCTCTGCGCGCCAATCTGCGCCTGGCCCTTCTGCATGAGCACATCTGCGCTCATGGCATCGCAATAAATAAATTCTTTCCATTGATCAGCCAGCGTTGTGCGCGTCGCACCGCCAAAAGCTTTGATCAGCCCCATATTTGCTACCTCCTATTTTCTCTTGTTGCAACCTCTGTCCTGCCCCTTACTGGTTATCCCGCAGAATGACGCCGCTGTTATCCACAATCACACCCGGCTTCACGGCCTGCATATCGCAGAGCACCCAATCATAATCCCCGGTGGTGACGATAAAGCCGCAGTATTCGCATTTCCCCGCGCTGGTAATTTGCGTGGGCGCGCCGCAATGCGGGCAGGCGATCAGATTGCTGGCCGCGGCTGGATCCGTCTTGACGCCGTTTTTGCGCGTAAATTTCATCAAATACTGCATATAGCAATCGACATCGGGATTGCCCATCAAAACCTGCCGCGTCTTTTCATCGATGATATAATCCCGCATCCGCGCCTGCAGATAGACCGTCAGATATTCATACTGCGGGTCTCTCTCATACTTCTGCAAAAACGCCTGGTTGACGTTGATGCGCTCCATCACGTTGATGCGGCCCTGATCGATATACTCCTGCAACAGCTTCTGATGCTGGGCAAAGAGCTCTTCCTGTTCAAACGGGCGGATTTTCGACCAATCCCGCTCCATCCACGCCTGCTGCAGAGTAACATAAACCTCCTTGCTCCAGGCCAGGAATTTTTCTTTATTGAAGAGCGGATCCACAGCCAGGATCGCCCGCTCAATCTCCTGCGTATGATCCAGCACCTGCGGCACCGCGCCGCGGTAGCTGCCCGCCGTTCTGCCCCGGCTATTTTTATTTTTCAAAGCGGAAATGCTGAGGAGCAAAGCGATGACAATGATGATAACGAACACACTGGCATTCCCGCCGAAGAAATAGAACCCGCCGCCGGAACTATAGTCGCTGTCCCAATCATCGTCCCAGCTGCTGCCCCAATCGCTGCCACCCCAATCACTGCCGCCACCGCTCCAGCCGCTGTCTCCGCCGCCGTAGTCGTTGTAATTGCCGGCATCTACCGGCAAAATTTCGCCGCCCGGCGCCTCTTTGGCAAAAACCGCGCCAGATGCCAGCGCGATAAGCAGCACCACGGCCACAAACAGCCATGCCTTTCCCTTCATCTTTTCTTTCCTTCTTCCCTGATAGCATATACTGCTTCTATTTTCTTAATCATACTATGTTTGGCGCGAAAAATCTATCCGCGCCCAAAAAGAAATTGTAACGAAAGAGAAAAACCTCTTTTGCTTTTGCAATTTTGGGCAAAAGAAGAGGCGGCAAACTGCCGCCTCCTGGTTATCCTCCGATTTTCTGCACGATGCTGAATGCGCCATAGGATTTGCTGCCATTCACAATCTCGTATGGCCGCACTTTGTAGTATTTGGGAACGCCCTTCGTTTGGCCTCCGTCTACATAGTTCTCGCAGCCGCCATCCGATGTCTGCATGGCCAGCGTAAACGGCCCGCTTTCGGATGCCGCTCGATACACCTCATAGCCCGCCGCCTGCGGGTCTGCCACCCAGTTGAGCACATACTGATAGTCTCCGTTCCGCTCTCTATCCTGCCCGAATCGGAACTCGACCGCCGGCAGATTATGCTGCACTTCGGAAAATTCTCCATAGATTTTTTCTCCGTTCTGCAGCCAATAGGCGCGCACTTTATAGTAGTGGACGACATCATCGCGCTCGGCGCACACATAATTTTCCCAATTTCCATCTGCATTTTGCGCCACCAGGGCAAACGCGCCATCCGCGCTGTCGGCGCGATATATCTCATACCCTGCCGCTCCGCTGATCGCCTCCCAGTTGAGCACATGCTGGAACTGTCCATCCCGCTCCCTGGTCAGGAAAAACCGCACTTTGGGGGCAAGCGGCGTCCCAATCTGCTGAACCTGGCTGAACGCGCCATAGGACTTGCTGCCGTTCACCATCTGATAAGCGCGCACTTTATAGTATTTGGGAAGCCCCTGCTTCTGGCCGCCATTCACAAAGTTTTCGCACTTGCCATCGCTCGTGCTCATGGCCAGCGTAAACGGCCCGTTTTCGGATGACGCCTGGTAGACCTCATAGCCTTCTGCTCCGCCAACTGCCTCCCAGTTGAGCACATGCTGATAATCTCCGTTCCGCACGCGATCCTGCCCAAACCGGAACTGCGGCGCCGGCAGGTTATGCTGCACCTGGGAGAACGCGCTATACTGCTTGGTGCTGCCCACCATGCGATAGGCGCGCACTTTGTAGTAGCCCACAGCGTTCTCGTCGCCGGTGCCTACATAGTTTTCCCAGTTCTTATCTGTGCTTTGAGCCACCAGCGTAAACGCGCCATCCGCGCTATCGGCGCGGTAGACCTCATATCCCGCCGCCCAGCTAACCGCTTCCCAGTTGAGCACATGCTGGAACTGCCCGTTCCGCTCTCTGGCCTGGAAGAACCGCACATTGGGCGCAGGGAGATCCTGCAGTTTCCCGATCTGCTGAACTTGGCTGAATGCGCCATAGGATTTGCCGCCGTTCACCGTCTGGTAGGCGCGCACCTTATAGTATTTGGGCAAGCCGCTCACCTGTTTGGTATGCACAAAGTTTTCGCATTTGCCGTCGCTCGTGCTCATGGCCAGCGTAAACGGCCCATCCGGGTTTTCAGAGACATAGACCTGATAGCCCTCTGCCCCCGAAACCATTTCCCAGTTGAGCACATACTGATAGTCTCCATCCCGCACGCGATCCTGCCCAAACCGAATCGTCGGCGCCGAGAGGTTGTGCTGCACCGCGGAAAAACCGCCATAGAATTTGATGCCGCCGCGCAGCCAATAGGCGCGCACTTTATAGTAGCCCACGGCATTCTCATCGCCGGCGCACACATAGTTTTCCGTGTTTGCCCCCGCAAGATCTGCGGCAAGTGCAAAGGAGCCATTGGCGCTGGAAGCGCGGTAAATCTCATAGCCCGTCGCTCCGGCAATCGCTTCCCAGTTGAGCACATACTGGAACTGCCCATCCCGCTCTCTGGCCTGGAAGAAGCGCACATTGGGCGTGGGCAATCCCTGATCCGTGCCAGCTTTTTGCACAGCGGTAAACCCGCCATAGACGCGCACACCCTGAATAGTGCGATAGGGGCGCACTTTATAGTATCTGGGAATGCCACGAGTTTGGCCCCCATCTACATAGTTCTCACAGCCGCCATCCGCAGTTTGCATGGCCAGCGTGAATGGCCCATTTGCGCTATAAGCAGCGTAGACTTCATAGCCATTGGCGCTGGAAATGGATTGCCAGTTGAGCACATACTGATAGTCCCCATCTCGCTCTCTATCCTGCACAAACCGCACCTCTACCGCCGGCAGATTGCTCTG
>JAHZHM010000053.1:10306-13377 GCA_019420265.1 Clostridiales bacterium | reverse complement strand
GGGATGGGGCGGCTCTCGATTTTGGTCAGGTTGAGCCCCAGGGTGGCGAACTTGGTGATGACGCTGTAGAGCGAGCCCGGGCGGTGCGGCAGGGTGAACATCAGGCTCATCTTATCTGCGCCGGGGTAAATCTCCGGGGCGCGGGAGATGCAGATGAAGCGGGTGTAGTTGTTGTCGCTGTTCTGAATGTGATCCGAGAGGATTTGCAGGCCATAAAGCTCTGCGCACTCCCGGGAGGAGATGGCGGCGATATCCGTGCGATCCGAATCGGCCACCATCTTGGCCGCGACAGCGGTATTTTCATAGACATTTGCCTTGATTTCCGGGTGCTCGCGCAAAAATTCGTTGCACTGATTGAGCCCCTGCTCATGCGAATAGATCTCCCGGATATCCTCCAGCCGCGTGCCCTTTTTGGCCAGCAGCGTGTGGTTGATGCGCAGCTTGACGCTGCGCACGATGGAGAAGCGGAACTTCTTCATCAGGTCGTAAACCTGGCTGACAGAGCCAGCCGAGCTGTTTTCGATGGGCAGAATGCCATAGCGGCACATCCCCTTATCCACCGCGTTAAAAACCGCCTCAAAGGATTTGAAATACATGATGCTGGGCAGGGAGAAGAGCTTCTCGCAGGCCGCCTGGGAATACGCCCCTTCCACACCCTGGCAGGCCACGACAGCCTGATCCGGCATTTTGGCGGGCGTCTGCTCCAGCGCCTGGCGCACTTCCTTTTGCAGCGCGGAATCCTTGTGGATAAACTGGCTCTGATAGGAGCGGGAGAGGTCGAACAGCGTGTTAAACAGCACTTTGGTATATCCCGCAAGCTCTGGGCCGGCCGCTTCGGTGACGCGATTTAAAATATCCGTCTCCCGGCTCTTATCCAGCACGGTCAGGTTATGTTCCTTCTTATACTGCGCGACGGCCAGCACTGTCTGCATGCGCTCGGCAAACAGGGAAACCAGCTGATCGTCAATTTCGTTCAGTTTTTCTCTTGCCTGATTGATGTCCATAAAAATCTCCTTTGATTGGGGGTTCAAATTGATATCGCCGCGAAAAGATGCTCGCTTCTATTGGCGGCGGGTCTGCCGGGAATTGCGCCGGGGATGCGCCTTCTATTTGGCGCCCAGCAGGGCATCCAGCAGCACGATGGCCGCCACGGCCTCCACCACGGGCACCGCTCTTGGGACGATGCAAGGGTCATGCCGCCCGGTGATCTCCAGCTTCCGCGGCTCTCCCTGGGAGAGCGAGACGGAATCCTGCGCCCTGGCGATGGAAGGCGTGGGCTTGAAGGCCAGGCGGAAGAGCAGGGGCATGCCCGTGCTGATGCCGCCCAGAATGCCGCCGGCGTGGTTGGTTTTGGTCAGAACCCGATCCCCCTCAAAGAAGAAGGGATCGTTATTCTGGCTGCCCAGCATCTGGGCCGCCGCAAACCCCGCGCCAAACTCCAGGCCCTTGACGGCCGGGATGCCAAACAGTGCCGCGGCCAGGCGGTTTTCCAGGCCGTCGAACATGGGATCGCCCACTCCGGCGGGAAAGCCAATGGCCGCGCATTCGATGATGCCGCCCACGCTATCCAGATCTGCTTTGGCCGCCGCGATTTTTTCCTGCATGGCCGCGCCGGCAGCGTCGCTGATGACGGCAAAGGGCTTTGCCGAGACAGAGCGCAGCTCCTCCGGGCAAATCTGCGTCGGGCAAAAAGGCGTATCCGCCACGCCTGCGATGGAGGCGATATGCGCGCCGATAAAAATGCCCCGCTGTTCCAGCATTTGCAGGCAGATGGCCCCGGCAAAGCAGAGGGGCGCAGTCAGCCGGCCGGAAAAATGCCCGCCCCCGCGCACATCCTGAAAGCCGCCATAGCGCAGGTTTGCGGTGTAATCCGCGTGGCCGGGCCGGGGAATGTCCCGCAGCTGCTCATAGTCTTTGGAGCGGGTATCGCCGTTTTGTATGAGCATGGCCAGCGGCGCGCCGCAGGTTTTGCCGTCTGCAAGGCCGGAGAGCAGGATGGGCTCATCCGCCTCTTTGCGCGCTGTGGCGTAGGCCGCCCGGCCGGGGGCTCTGCGCGCCATAAAAGCACGCACTTTCTCCATATCCACGGCAAAGCCGGCAGGCAGACCATCGATGACGGCGCCAATCGCCTGGCTATGGGATTGCCCGAAGATGGAGACGGTGATATTTTTGCCAATATGAGAAGACATGGCGCTTCCCTCCGATTTTCACTAAATTGAGCAAGGGGCGCGGCCCCTTGGGATTCCTCCGCCTATGGAGGCGAGGTAATTATAAAGCAGTAATCTTTCCGCCCAGCTTTTCAAAATCCGCCCAAAAACCGGGGTAGGATTTGGAGACGACCTGCGCGTCTCTTATTATAACATCTTTTTCGCAGGCAAGGGAAGCGATTGCGGCAGACATGCCGAAGCGGTGGTCGCCCCAGCTGGAGACCGCCCCCCCGGCCAGGCGCGGTTTACCCCGAATGATCAGGCCATCCGGCAGCTCCTCTATCTCTGCGCCCAGGCGGCGGAGCGTATCCGACACCGAGCGCAGGCGATCGCTCTCCTTGATGCGCAGGCGCGCGGCATTGACGATGCGCGTCTGCCCGGAGGCGGTTGCGGCCACTGCCGCCAGCACAGGGATGAGATCCGGGATATCGCCCGCGTCGATCGAGAGGGCAGAGAGCGCCCCGGCCCGCACGGTAACATCCTGCCCTTGCCGGCAGACCTGCGCGCCCATCTGGGCCAGCAGTGCTTCTACGGCGCGGTCCCCCTGGGCGGAATGCGCATCCAGGTTGCGGCAGGTGATCTCGCCCGAGAGCGCTCCGGCGCACAGCCAGAACGCCCCGCTAGACCAATCCCCGCAGATTTCCAGCCGGCCGGGGGAGCGATACCGCTGCCCTGGAGCGACGCGAAAGCCCCGCTTTGTCCGCTGCACGTCCACACCAAAGCGCCGCATGGTCTGTATCGTCATCTCGACGTATCCCGCGGATTCCAGCGCCGTGCTCAGCGCGATTTCGCCGCCCCCCGGCAGCAGCGGGAAGCAGAGCAGCAGCCCGGTCAAAAACTGCGAGCCGACGTTTCCGGGCAGAG
>JAHZHM010000053.1:0-10296 GCA_019420265.1 Clostridiales bacterium | reverse complement strand
CCCCGAAAGCGCGATGGGCAGCAGAGCGCTGTCCAGCCGGCAGCCGTGCACCTCCAGCTCCTCCTTCAGCGGGGAGACTGGGCGCTGGGGCAGCCTGCCCCGGCCGGTAAAATTGGCCTGGCACCCCAGCGCCGCGGCAACGGGCAGCAGAAAGCGCAGGGTCGAGCCGCTCTCCTCGCAGTTAAGCGCCGCAGTTTTTGCCGCGCTCTGCATGGGGGAGACGGAAATGCTGTGCTCCGAAACGGAAAAAGCCGCTCCCAGGCTTTGCAGGCAGCGGATGGTTGTTTCAATATCGACCGAGCTCCCGTTGAGAGCAAGCTCGGTGGGTGCATCCGAAAGCGCCGCACAGATGAGCGCGCGGTGTGCATCGGATTTGGATGAGATGGCGGAAATGCTGCCCGAAAGGCGCGAGGGAGAGATGCGAATGTCCATTATGCCTCCACTCCCAGGCGGATGATCTCGCCCAGCGTTTGCATAGAGACCTTTTCTAGCCGGCATTTGCCGATTTGTTCGGGCAGCACCAGTGTGATGCTGGCGCCGCCGCGCTTTTTATCTCTGAGCGAGGCGGCATAAAGCGCTCCGGCGTCATAAGGGCAGCGGGTATCCAGGCCAAAGGCGGCCGCGGCCGCGGCAATTTCCGCGGAGCAATCCTCTGCCAGCAGCCCTGCGCGGTGCGCGCCCCGGGCCATGAGCACCATGCCAATGGCCACGGCATGGCCGTGCGAGATGGTGAAATTGCTGCAAGCTTCGATGGCGTGGCCGATGGTGTGGCCGAGATTGAGGAACTGGCGCGCGCCGGTATCCCGCTCGTCTTCCACGACGTAGTCCCGCTTGATGGACACGCATTTTTCGATGATCTCCTCCCGGTCCGCGCCGATTTTGTGATCCCGGATCTGCGCAAAAAGCGCGGCGGAATCCAGCACGCCGTATTTGATGGCTTCGGCGGCGCCGTCTGCGAAAATTTCGGGGGAGAGCGTTTCCAGTGTATCCGTATCGCAAAGCACCAGGCTGGGCTGATGGAAGGCGCCTACCAGGTTTTTGCCCGCCGAAAGGTCCACCGCCGTCTTGCCGCCCACGGAAGAATCGATGGCGGCCAGCAGGGTGGTGGGAATTTGCACATAGGGGGTGCCGCGCATATAAGTCGCCGCGGCAAACCCGGCCATATCCCCAGTCACGCCGCCGCCCAGGGCGACGATGAGCGATTTGCGGTCCAGCTCATGCCGGGCAAGAAATTCCAGAATATCGGCGTAAGTCGCAAGCGTTTTGCTGGCTTCGCCTGCCGGGAACACATATTTGCAGGGTGCGAATCCCGCTTTTTGCAGGGAAGAGAGAAGCGCATCTGCATAAAGCGCGTCTACCGTGCCCTCTGTAATGACAGCGATGCGGCTGGGCGAGAATTGTTCGGCGATGCGCGCGCCCGCTTGGCCCAACAGGCCCGGCCCGATCAGAATCTCATAGCCCTCCCTGAGGGGAATATGCACATTTCTCATAATCTGTCCACCTTTTCCTTGAGTTCTCTGCCCTCTTTTAAGAGCTGCCTGAGCGTTTCTGCGTCCTCAGCCTTGAGCGCCGCGCTATACTCCTGCAGCCGCTGGACGATGCAATCGATCTCTTCGGCCAGGTTTTCCCTGTTTTCCAGGAAAAGCTCTGTCCACATGGTCTCGTTTAGATAGGCAACCCGGGTGAGATCCCGGAAGCTGCCAGCGGAAAAGCCCTTGAAGTTGATGGCCGTCGGGCTTTTGACATAGGCATTGGAGACGATATGCGCCAGCTGGGAAGTGAAGGCGATGCGCTTATCGTGGATGAGCGGCGTCGTGATGATAACGCTGCCAAAGCCAATTTTCAGGAAAAACTCCTTGGCAAATTCCACGCAGGCCAAATCGTGATCCGGGTAGGGCGTTAAAATCATGGAAGCGCCGGCAAATAGCGAGGCCAGGGAATATTCAAAGCCGGAATGCTCGGTGCCCGCCATGGGATGCCCGCCGATGAAAGTGAACCCGTGCTCTGCGGCAATGCTCCGCACAGGCGTGCAGACCACTTCCTTGACGCCGCAGCAATCGATGACCAGCGCGCCCTTCTTGATTTTCCCGGCGTGAGCGGAGATATATTCCACCGTGGCCTTGGGATAGAGCGCCAAAATGAGCATATCGCAGGAGGGCAAATCCTCCTCCAGCAGTTCCTGCTCGATCACTTTGGTCATCTTTGCTTTGAGGACGACGCTGGAATCGAGATCTGCGCCCAGGACCGTGTGATCCGTGTGCTCTGTAATTGCCTTTGCCATGGAGCCGCCAATCAGCCCCAGGCCGATGATGCCGATTTTCACGCCGCTACCTCCCAAGCTCTTTGCCCACGACAGGCAGGATCTTTTTGACTTTTCCCGCCACCTCGTCGAACATCTTGGGCGAGAGGGATTGCGGGCCGTCGCAAAGCGCCCGGGCAGGGTCGTTATGCACCTCGATCATCAGCCCGTCTGCGCCGGCGGCCGCGGCTGCCAGAGCCAGCGGCTCCACCAGATAGGAATGCCCGGAAGCGTGGGAAGGATCGACCACAACGGGCAGATGCGATTTCATCTTGATGAGGGGAACGGCGGAGATATCCAGCGTGTTTCTGGTATATGTCTCGAAGGTGCGGATGCCCCGCTCGCAGAGGATGATGCGCTCGTTGCCCCCGGCCATGATGTATTCCGCGCTCATGAGCAGTTCCTCCAGCGTGTTGGCCAGGCCGCGCTTTAAGAGAATCACTTTGTCGCTGTGTCCCAGCTCCTTGAGCAGATCGAAGTTCTGCATGTTGCGCGCGCCCACCTGGACGACATCGATATCCGCAAACAGCGGCAGCTGGGAGATGTTCATAATTTCGGTTACGATGGGCATGCCCGTGGCCTGCTTGGCCTCCAGCAGCAGCCGGATGCCCTCTGCGCCCATGCCCTGGAAAGCATAGGGGGAAGTGCGCGGCTTGAAGGCGCCGCCCCGCAGCAGCCGGGCGCCGGAAGCCTGCACCGCCTTTGCCACCTCGATGATCTGTTCCTCGCTCTCAACCGAGCAGGGCCCGGCGATGAACTGGAAATTGCCCCCGCCGATTTTCGCCCCGCCGATATCCAGAACGGTATCATCCGGATGGAAATCCCGGTTGACGTTCTTATAGGGCTCCCGGATGCGCTTGACGTCCTGCACAATTTCCAGGCTCTTGATGAGGTCCAGGTCGACTTTGGAAGTATCGCCCACAAGGCCAAGGATGGTCTGGTATTCGCCCTGGCTCATATGCGTATCCAGCCCGAGGCTGTGCAGCCAGGTGATGAGGTTTTGCTTTTGCTGCTCATCTGGGTTGCTTTTGAGGATGATGATCATGGCTTTTCTGCTCCTTCAAATAGAAATACGAAACTCTTTGGAAAAATAAAAAATGCAGCGGCTTTTCGCACACTGCATTTGCTTTCCGATGATTCGGCGGCGCTTAAAAACTTGGAACCTTGGCAGTGACACGCGAAAAGACTTTATCCATAAAGTAGATAAAGTAAAAGTAATAATATGCAGCTGCCTTTGCGAAGTTTTTCATGTTGCGCTACCTCTTTTTTACTAACCCTATGATACCCTGCAAAAAAAGCGATGTCAAGCGTTTCTTTTCTTTGACAACCTAAAAAGCGGCATGGTATCATTTTGCCAGAAAGTTTTTATTTTTTGGGTAAGGAGAGCGCGCGTGAGATTAAAGGCAGCAATTTTTGATTTGGATGGAACGCTTCTGGATTCGATGTACTACTGGCGGCATATGTTCGAGATTTTTCTGGATGGATTCGGCAAGAAGCCCAAGGCGGATCTCAAAGACAAGCTCAAGCCCCTAAGCCTGCAGGAATCGGCGGATGTATTCCGGCTGGAATACGGCGTTCCCGGGAGCACGGAGGAAGTGGCCGAGGGGATCAACAAAGTTTTGGAAGAGCGCTATTTTCACACGATTGAGGCAAAGCCCTATGTGCGGGAATTTTTGGAGCTGCTCCGGGAAAACGGCGTAAAAATCTGCGCCGCCACAGCGACAGACCGCTATCTCGTCGAGGCGGCGCTCAAAAGAATTGGGCTGTATGATTACTTTGCTCAGATCTATACCTGCACGGAAGTCGGCCGCGGCAAGGAATTTCCGGATATCTATCTGAAGGCCATGGAATTTATGGGCGAGCGGCAGGAGGATACCGTCGTCTTTGAAGATGCCTATTATGCCATCAAAACGGCAAAAGCCGCGGGCTTTTATGTCGTCGCCATGGCGGATGAGACGACGAAGGAAGATGAGCAGGGCATCCTGCAGGCGGCCGATGAATACCATCAGGATTTTCGCAGCGTGGAGATAGAAGCAGAAGGGAGATGCGCACGCGTTGGAGCATAGAATCATTCCGCCTTTTCCGGGCGTTCGGGAATCTGCCGCGGCGGCAAAGGAGAACGGCGAGGCGCTGGTCTGCATTCAAAGGCAGTGCCCGGGGGAGTTTATCTGCGCTTCGGCCTATTTTGCCCAGGGCCTGCCCGGCGCATTAGAGGAAATCTATATCCGGGAGGGCGTGCTGGAGCGCCTGCAAAAGGCGGCAAAGGCTTTGCCCGAGGGATACCGCTTCAAACTTTGGGATATCTGGCGGCCGCTGGCCGTGCAGCAGGCGATTTTCGATGCCTATGCCGCGGAAATTGCGCAAAAGCAGCCGGCGCTTTCCGAGAAAGAGATTTTTGAGGAGACGAAAAAGTTCGTGTTTCCGCCGGGAAGCGATGTGCTGTTCCCGCCGCTGCATGCCACGGGCGGCGCGGTGGATCTGACCATCGTGGATGAGCAGGGAGCCGAGCTGGATATGGGGACGGGCTTCGACTATTTTGGCGATGCCGCGCTCCCGGAATACTACGAAGCCGCCGGCAGAGACGAGCGCATCCGCCAGAACCGCCGCTTGCTCTATTTTGCCATGATAGACGCCGGGTTTATTCCGGACAGCGTGGAGTGGTGGCACTTCAACTACGGCAACAGCGCCTGGGCCAGGTGGACGGGCAATACGCCGATTTACGGCGGAGTTTTTTCGCTATGAGTGGGCTGGAGGCGCTGCCAAACCTCGGGGCAGTGATGGTGCAAAAGCTGAAAGCAGCCGGGATTGAGACGCCGGAGCAGCTGCGGGCCGCCGGCGCAAAGCAGGCCTGGAAGCAGATCCGCAGAAAGGCAGACCCGGGCATCTGCCTTTCTGCGCTGCAAGCCCTGGAAGGGGCTGTGCGGGGCGTGCGCTGGCATAGCCTGCCCAGCGAGGTCAAGCAGGATCTGAAAGCGTTTTACCGGGCGGAGACAGAAAAATAGCAAAACGCCCGCAGAGCTTCTGCGGGTTGTTGATTCTGAGCCGGATGAGCTCAAAAAAGGAGGAGAGAGCATATGGAGTATCGCAGATTTGGCAGCACGATCGTCGCCAGAATGGATAGGGGAGAGGAAATTTTGGAACAAATCCAAAAAATTGCGGAAAAAGAGGAAATTGCCCTGGCCAGCATCCGCGCCCTTGGGGCCACGGACGATTTCACCGTCGGCGTATTCAAAACCGGGGAAAAGCAATATCAGGCCAATGAATTTCGCGGAGATCACGAGATCGTCTCTCTCACGGGCACCATCAGCACGATGAACGGGCAGTTTTATGCGCATCTGCATATGAGCGCGGGAAACGAGAAGGGCGAGGTGTTCGGCGGGCATTTGAACCGGGCCGTCGTCAGCGCAACCTGCGAGATGGTGATCGAGGTTGTGGATGGCAAGGTGGAACGGGCGTTCGACGAGCAGGTTGGGCTGAATCTGTTTCGGTTTATATAGAGATATCAGCGCGGGGCGTTCGAACGGGAGAAAGGGCAGCGTGATCCGATGTACTGCTGGTTTTTTGAGGCATAGCCGCAGATGATGTGCTGAGGTTTTTCCATTTGAATGCCAAAGGTTTCCCAGACGAAATCAACAGCGGCGAGAATGGAGAGAAAGGAATCTCTCTTGCAGCACCGCGGCCCGCCGATGCGGCCAATCTGTTCCAGCGCTTTGGCAGTCATCAGATGGGAGAGGCCGAAAGCTTCTTTGGAAAGCGGCGTCGATTTTGAGATGATGGAGAGAAACATCCCGGCGCTGATGCCTGCCCCGCAGGCGCCCCAAAACCCACAGGCTCCGCCCGGGACGCTCTCGCCCCGATGGTACATTTCCATAAGAGAAGCGGCAAGATCAATCTTCCCGCCGGCATTTTGATATGCGCAGAGCCCACCATAATATGATGCTCCGGCCCGTGCATATGGCAAAATGGCTGCTGCATGAGCATCTCCATAATCTCGAAGGGGTTTTTGGAGGAGGTGCTTTGGCATAGGTGGATGATGGAATCCGCGCCTTTCATATGGCATTGGTTGCAGACGTAGTGCCCCTGGGTGCACGTTGTTTTGCTGTTTTCCTTTTTATGGCAGATGGCGCATTCCATCAGCTCGTCTTTTTCCAGATATGCAAGAGGTGCGCCGCAGATTAAGCATTCTTCACTCATAGTTTTTCCTCCAGCTTGCCCTAATAGAGGCGAGCGAGAAAAAAGCGCCGGAATTTCCGGCGCTTTTTTGCGTATTTCCTACTCCACGTTGCTGTGGTTTTTCGCGATGGTCTGCCGATCTGCCCCAATGCGCACGGCGCAGCAGGCCCGGATGACGTCGCCCACCGTCTGCATGACGGGGTAGAACGCGCTGGTCTGCACCAGAGCGGAGAGCTCGGTCAGCTCGGCATCCGGCTTGTAGCCCGAGCCGATCATGACGGTATCATCGATATGCACGGTGTAATCCGCAAGGCTCTCCAGCGTCGAGCCGCGCTTGCCCACCAGCAGGCCGATTTTCACGCCGTGGCTTTTGGCCTGGTTCGCGAACAAAACCATGGATTTTGTCTCGCCCGAGCCCGAGCCGATGATGAAAATATCGCCTTCCTGCATGGAAGGGCAGGTGTTATCGCCCACGATATAAGCCCGAAGGCCAATCTGCGAGCAATCCATCGCCAGCACTTTGATATTGTTGCCCGCGCGGCCCCAGCCCGAGACGAAGATGCGCTTTGCCGCCACCATGGCATCGGCCAGCGCGTCGATCTCCGCCTGGTCTACACTGGTGAGCATCTCTGCCTGATGCGCCGCGAGTTTCTTTCGCTCCTCTAAAAAGTTCATGTTGTTTCCCTCCTAAGAGTATTTCAAATCCTGAGTTTATTATATAATGGGCCGGGCAGAGGCACAAGGCTTTTACGCGAAATTGCGCATTTGGCAGATGCACAGGCCAGGAAAAAAGAAGCAAAAGCGCCTGTTCTGGCCGGTTTTCTATCCCGCCCGCAAAAAAAGAGCGCCGCATTGCGGCGCTCTTTCTCTTCTTATTCGATGTTGTTATGGTTGCGGCCCATATCCTCGGGTGTTACGCCCAGCTTATCCGCGCAGTAGGCTGTGATGGTATCGCAGACCGACTGCATGACCGGGTAATAGGCGTTAGACTGCACCAGCTGCTCTTCCAGCGTGGCCATGCCCTCCGGCGGGCAGTAATCGTTGGCGATCATGAGGTTGTCGTCGATATGCACGGTATAATCCGCGATTTCCTCCAGCTTGGAGCCGCGCTTGCCCACAATGAGGCCGACTTTGCTGCCGTGGCTCTTGGCCTGGCCGGCAAACAGCAGCATGGATTTCGTGCCGCCCGAGCCCGAGCCGATGATGAGGATATCCCGCTCGTTCATGGAAGGGCAGGAATTATCGCCCACAACGTGCGTTTTAAGGCCAATCTGCGAGCAGTTCATCGAAAGGATTTTGATGTTGTTGCCCGCTCTGCCCCAGCCCGAGACGAAGATGCGCTCTGCATCCAAAATTGCCTGAGCCATCGCATCCAGCTCTGCCTGATCCACGCTTTTCAGCATCTCTGCCTGGCGCTCTGCCAGCTTGATTCTCTCTTGTAACCGATCCATTTCCAATCTCCTTTGAGTAAAATACGGCGATGCCGCAGCTAAAACTCTAGCATACGCGCGGCAGGTAAGTCAAGCAGCGCTAATCTGCAAAGACAACCCGGCTTCTGCGCTCAGGAGCGGCAGGCGCCTCGGCCGCATAGCCCAGCGCGGCCATGCCCCAGACCACGTGATTTCCCGGCACACCCAGCGCATCCAAAACCCGGCGAACCGCGGGCTTATCGCAAATATCCCGCAGCTGATTGATCCAGACGGATCCGATGCCCAGGCTGTGCGCGGCTAGGAAGATATTTTGCAGCGCGCAGGCGCAATCCAGCATGCCGTTGTGGTTTTCCGGGTTGTTGGAGAGCAGAATGAGGGCGTTTGGGCCGTAGAAATTGTAGCTGTCGTCTGCGCCAATCTCCTCCCGGATGACTTTGGCCAACTCGGCTAGCTTTTGCTGGCTGGTCAGCACGGTAAACTGGAATTCCTGGCGGTTCATGCCCGTGGGCGCATACTGCCCGGCCTGAACGATGCTTTCCAAATCTTCCCGGGAAATGGGCTTTGGCAAAAAGGAGCGGATGCTCCTTCTGGATTTGATATTTTCTAGCACTTGATTCATACTAGTTCCTCCTGATTCTTTCTTGGCATAGCATTCGCCGCGCCCAAAGCGTACTCCTGCTTTCCCCGAAACAATTCACGATTCCGACATTTTTATATTCCATTTTCCTCAAAAGAAAAAAGCGCCGGGGCGCTTTTTTACGGGATGAGGTTTTGCGGCGTGCCCTTCAGGTAGGCCGCGATATTTTCAAAGGCGATGTGCGCCCGCTTGACCAGCGCTTCCTGCGTCGCGAAGGCGACATGCGGCGTGGCCAGCAAGTTCGGCGCGCCCAGCAGCGGATGGTCTGCGGCGATGGGCGGCTCGCTCTCGAACACGTCGATGCCCGCGCCGGCAATCCGGCCTTGCGAAAGAGCGTCGGCCAGCGCCTGGCTATCCACCACCGGCCCCCGGGCTGTGTTGATGAGCACGGCATTTTTCTTCATTTTGGCCAGCTGCTCTTTGCCGATGAGCCCGCGGGTCTGCTCGCTGAGCGGCGTATGCAGGGAGACGATATCGCAGGTCTCCAGCAGGGTATCCAGGCTCACGAAGCGCACGCCGGGCAGATCCTTTTTCGTGCGGCTATAGGCATAAACTTCGCAGCCAAAGGCCTGGGCGATGGCCGCCACCCGGGAGCCGATGGCGCCCGCGCCGACAATGCCAAACTTCTTGCCCTCCAGCTCGAAGCCAATCAGCCCATCCTTGGTCGCTTCCCGGCGCACAGCGGCATCGCAGGCGGGGATGCGGCGAGAGAGGGAGATGAGCAGGCCGAACACCAGGTCTGCCACGGCAGCGGTGGAATATCCGGCGCAGTTGCAGACGGCAATGCCCCGCTCCCGGCAGGCAGAGAGCGCGACGTGATCCACGCCCGTAAAGGCCACGGAGAGCATCCGAAGCTTTTTGCAGCCCGAGACGACTTCTCCCGGAAAGGGCAGATTGGCCAGGGCGATGATATCCGCATCCTGCCCCCGGGCGATGAGCGCGCCGGGATCCGCAGTGCGGCTGGAATGGATGATAATTTCATGGCCGGAGCCGAGTTTTTGCTCCGCGATGCCCCGCAGCAGCGCTTCCTCCACGCCCAGCGGCTCGATGACGACGATTTTCATACTTATTCTCCTTTCCAATGGGGCGCGCACTACTTCTCGCTTCCCGTATCCACGCCCTCGGAGGATTCCTTGACGAACAGTACCCGCACCGTCTCGATCATGAGCTTGATGTCCAGCATGAGCGAATAGCTTTGGATATAGAGCAGGTCCAGCATGAGCTTCTCGTATGGGTCTGTAGAATAGCGGCCCCAAACCTGCGCCATGCCCGTCAGCCCGGCCTTGACGGCCAGCCGGTGCGAAAATTCCGGGATGGTTTTGGTGTATTCATCGTAGAAGAACTGGCGCTCGGGGCGCGGCCCCACGATGGACATATCCCCCTTGATGATGTTGAAAATCTGGGGCAGTTCATCCAGGCGCAGCGATCGCAGAATGCGGCCAATTTTGGTGATGCGCGGGTCGTCTTTTTCCGCCAGCACCGGGCCCACATGCTTCTCGGCATCCGGGATCATGGTGCGCAGCTTGTAGACGCCATACTCTTTTCCGCCGCGGGTCAGCCGCTTTTGCATAAAGAAGGGGTTGTGCCCATCCTGCAAAAAGATGAGCAGCGCGCACAGCAGGATGACGGGCAGCGCAGGCACCAGCGCCAGCAGGCCAAAGAAGAGATCCAAAATGCGCTTCATAACTCTCTGGCCGCCCGTCAGGCCGAACTTGTTGACGCTGATCATCATCAGGTCGTCGAACTGCTCGCTTTGG
>JAHZHM010000052.1 GCA_019420265.1 Clostridiales bacterium | reverse complement strand
ATAAATATCCGTATCGACGGCGGCGGAGCGGAAGGAAATCTCGCCGATCTGCCGCCCTTCTTTTTCGGATACGCCCGAGCTGAGCACCTCCATATTTTCCGAGAGCCCTTGTTCCATATATTTGATATATTGCGCAATTTCATCATCCTGTATTTTATCTTCTGTGATATTCAGGGCGACGTTGATGGTCGTTCGCTCATTGGTGAAGACATGGGTGGGCGCATTGCCGGAAGGGTATTTGATGGCGATGAGCGATTCCTCCATGGGCCCAAAAGAGCTGGGGATTTTCAGGAAGAAGCGGCCGTCTTTCAAGCTGAGCAGCTGCATTTCAACGGCCTTGCCGCTCTTGGTAAAGGCCTGCATATTGGCGAGCTCATCCAATTCCTGCTGCTGTTTCTGCAAATCCTGGTTTAACATATGGTTGACGATAAAATAGCCGCCTACTGCCAGGCAAACGAGAGCGATGCCGAGGATGAGAAAGAGCTTTTTGCGTTTCATCTCTGATTTCCTTTCCGTTTATTGCGAAAAAATAGCTGGGGTAAGAAATTACCCCAGCTATTTTTCTGCAATTAGGCGTTTCTTCTGATATATTCTTCCGCAATCTGCACGGCATTGGTCGCGGCGCCTTTGCGGATGTTATCTGCGACAACCCAAAGATTCAGGCCGTTTTCCACGGAATCGTCTCTTCTGACGCGGCCAACATAAACTTCATCGTGATCCTCGCAGTCGATGGCCATGGGGTATTTGAGGTTCGCGGGATCGTCTGCCATGATGATGCCCTTGCCCGCGGCCAGAACGCTCTTCAGCTCATTCAGGTCGTATGCGCTGCCCAGCTCGACGTTGATGCTCTCGCTATGCCCATAGTAGACGGGAACGCGAACGGTGGTTGCTGTGATGCGCAGGCTATCGTCGCCCAGAATTTTGCGCGTCTCGTTGACCATCTTCATCTCCTCTTTGGTGTAGCCGTTTTCCAGGAACACATCGATATGAGGGATGCAGTTGCCAAAAATCGGGTAGGGGAACTTTTTGGGCGCTTCACCGTTGATCCCGTTTTTCAGATCCTCATAGCCGCCCAGCCCAGCGCCGGAAACTGCCTGATAGGTGGAATAGACGATGCGCTTAATGCCGTATTTGTCGTAAAGCGGCTTGAGCGCGACGACTGCCTGAATCGTCGAGCAGTTGGGGTTGGCGATGATGCCGTGGTGCTTATCGATGTCATCCGGGTTGACCTCGGGAACGACCAGCGGAACATCCGGATCCATTCTCCACTGGCTGCTGTTATCGATGGCAACTGCGCCAAGCTCGGCAAAGAGGGGAGCAAACGTCTTGCTCGTGCCGGCGCCAGCGGAGAACAGCGCGATATCGAT
>JAHZHM010000051.1 GCA_019420265.1 Clostridiales bacterium | reverse complement strand
CAACCATCAGTTTCAAACGCTCAGCCAAATCTCCATGAGCGCCATTTCGGGCATTGGCAGCAACACGGGCCAGCAGCTGGAGGAAATGCGCGCCACCATGGATCGCCAGCTGGCCGTCTTGCGCGCAGAGAACCAGAGGAGCCTGGAGCGCATGCAGGCCGCCGTCGATACCCGGCTTTCCGAAACGCTCAAAACCGGGCTGGATACCTCGTTTCACTCGGTCAGCACGCAGCTGGAGCAGGTATTTCAGAGCATGGGCGAGATGCGCGCGATCGCAGGCAACATCACAGATCTGCGCAACCTTCTCTCGGGTGTCAAAAACCGGGGGACCTGGGGCGAAGTGCAGCTCGCCTCGCTGATGCGCGATATTCTCGCGCCCGGTCAATTCCAGGAGCAGATGGCCATTCCCGGAACACAGTCCCGGGTAGATTTTGCCATCAAGCTTCCGGGCAAGGGCAGCACAGTCTATCTGCCCATCGATTCCAAATTCCCCATGGATCGCTATACTTCCGTCCTGCTTTCGGAAGAGAGCGGAGATGCCGCAGATATTGCCGCGGCCAAAAACGGCCTCATCCGGGCGGTTTTGGAGGAAGCGCGCAGCATCCGCAAAAAATACGTCTCTCCGCCCCACACGACGGATTTTGCCATTCTCTTCGTCCCCTCCGAGGGGCTCTATGCCATGCTCACCGCGGAGGATCTGCTCTATACCTTGCAGCGGGATGAAAAAATCCTGCTTTGCGGCCCTTCCACACTGGCCGCCCTGCTCAACAGCCTGCAAGTCGGCTTCCAGACGATAGCCATCGAGCAACAATCCGGCGAGATTTTAAAGCTGCTCTCGGCCGTCAAAAAATCTTTTGAGAGTTTTTCTGCCAATTTGGAGAGCACGCGCAAGAGCCTCCATGCCGCGGCAAACAATCTGGAGCGCGCAGCAGGCAATTCCCGCAGTATCCAGCAAAAACTTCGCGCCGTGGCTGAAGCGGATATCTATGAAGCCCAGGCGCTTTTGGGCGAAGAATTTTTATTAGAAGAAAAGGAAGAAAATCATGAAGATCGATAGAGGATACCCCCGGGCAACCATCACCAAAAAGGGCGAGGCCAGCCTGACCGCCGGCCATAGCTGGGTTTACGAGGCAGAGGTGCTCTCGCTCTCGGCCGAGCCGGAAAACGGCGGGCTGGTGGACGTTGTAAGCGAAAAGGGAAAATACCTGGGCACCGGGCTTTATAGCCGCCAATCCAAAATCCGCATCCGGCTGATCTCGCGCAATGCCAACGACAAGTTCGACGAAGCCTTCTGGCAGCGCCGGCTATCCCACGCCTGGGAATACCGCAAAACCGTCATGCGAGAGGATATTTCCTGCTGCCGTGTCATTTTCGGCGAAGCGGATCACTTTCCCGGCCTGACGGTGGATCTCTTCGGAGATGTGCTGGTTACGCAGACGCTCTCCATCGGCATGGAGCGGCTCAAACCCATGCTCTTCCCCATGCTTTTTAAGATGCTGTGCGCAGACGGCATCCCTCTGCGGGGCATCTTCGAGCGCAACGATGTTGCCATTCGGCAGCTGGAAGGGCTGGAGCAGGGCAAAGGCTGGTTTGCTTTGCCGGATGCGCCCAATCCCGGCTCCACACAGACGACCATCGTGGAAAACGGCATCCGGTATCTGGTCGATTTTGAAAATGGGCAAAAAACAGGGTATTTCCTGGACCAAAAATACAACCGCCTGGCCGTGGCCAAGCTGGCCCGGGGCAAGCGCGTGCTGGATTGCTTTACGCATACCGGCTCCTTTGCGCTGAATGCGGCAAAGGGCGGCGCGGAGCATGTGACGGCGGTGGACGTCAGCGCCGCAGCCATTGAAATGGCGCGCAAAAACGCCGAAGGAAACGGCCTGGCGCAAAAGATGGATTTTATCACGGAAAATGTGTTCGATTTGCTGCCCCGCCTGGAAGCCGAGCATGCCAAATATGATTTTATCATCCTGGATCCTCCGGCTTTTACCAAGAGCCGCAAGACCATGCTCAGCGCCATGGGCGGCTACCGGGAGATCAACAGCCGGGCGATGCGCATTCTGCCCCGGGGCGGGTATCTGGCGACCTGCTCCTGCTCGCACTTCGCCTCGGATGAGATGTTCCAGAAAATGCTGCGCCATGCCGCGGCAGATGCCAGCGTCAGCCTGCGCCAGATCGAGATGCGCCAGCAAGGGCCGGATCACCCCATTTTATGGGGCATGCCCGAAACCAACTATCTCAAGTTCTATCTGTTCCAGGTTTGTTAAAAGCATTGCACTGCTCAATACTGTTTCTCAAGGAGGTTTTATGTCGTTCCAGTTTCCCACTTACACCGCACCCGATTTTACCCTTCCGCGCTTCACCGAGGCGCCGGATGCCGCACTTGCTCCCGTGCCTATGGACAAGGTCGCACCGGAGGGCTATCACGCCACCAGCATTTATCCGGAGTATTTCAAGATAGAGGGCACATGGATTTTGGCCGAGGAGAGCCGGATGGATTGCGTCTCTGTCTATCGGGGCAGCGGGCGCATGGATGCCGTGGAGTTCCGCAACCTCCAAAAAGGCGATCTCGTGGTTTTGGGGCGCACGGAAGATGCCTCTGAGGGAATTTTCGTCCATGCAGATGGGTTCGAACAGGAAGGCGAGCTGGCCGAAACCTTTTCTTTCCGGCAGGGCCGCTCCCGGGAGACGGCCTATTCCAGAGACTACGACGAGCTCTATGCCCTTTTGCGGCACGAGCGCGCGAACGGTGGCAATATTCTATGGGTTATGGGCCCGGCCTGCTCCTTCGATGCAGATTCTCGCAGCGCCTTTGCCTCGCTCATTCGCAGGGGGTATGTCCAG
>JAHZHM010000050.1:1737-5722 GCA_019420265.1 Clostridiales bacterium | reverse complement strand
CTATAATATAACAGTGTTATATAACATCGTTATAAATCAGGAGGCTTTTTATGGAAGAATATAGCGATACTTTAGGGCGCATTCACCAAGCAGCCATGGACGAATTTTTGACAAAAGGGTTTACAGATGCCTCCCTGCGCCAAATTGTCAAAAACGCGGGAGTAACTACCGGGGCTTTTTATGGGTATTATTCCAGCAAAGAGGCGCTGTTTGCCGCCTTGGTCGAGCCTCATGCTGCGGCAGTCATGGGTATGTTTATGCAAGCACAAACCGCTTTTGCAGAACTGCCCGAGCTAGAGCAACCAAGCCATATTGGCGTAGAATCCAAAAATTGTACGATAGAAATGCTAAACTATGTCTATCAGCATTTTGATGCCTTTAAACTGCTGATTTGCAAAGCCCAAGGCACCAGCTATGAGAATTTTATCCATAATATGGTAGAGATTGAAGTGGAATCTACCCAGCGGTTTATAGAAGTTCTTGAGCGCCAGGGGCATAAGCTTCCGCAGTTGGATAGCCAGATCTGCCATATCATCGCAAGCGGCATGTTTTATGGAATATTTGAAGTAGTTGTCCACGATATGCCCCAAGAGCGGGCAATGCGCTATGCTGGGCAGCTTCAGGATTTTTATCTTGCCGGATGGCAAAGTATTATGGGGGCTTAATGCCTCTTTTCTTTCGTCAACAAGTTAGTTATAACTAACTATCAGATGTTTGAGAGCGGCCCAAATCGCTTTCTATATTAATCAAATTTTTGCTGTAAGGAGGTATTCACGTGAAGAAAAGCAGCAATCTTCAGGAGCTAATGAGCTATGCAGGAAGACATCGGTATCTGACCTATTCTTCTCTGCTGCTATCCGCTCTTAGCGCAATCCTGGCTCTATTTCCCTTTGTGTTTCTCTTTTTTATCATCCAGGAGGCAATTCAAGTTGCACCAAACTACGCGCAGGCCACTCATATCGTTCATAATGCATGGATGGCAGTGTTGTTCGCGGTGTTATCCATTCTCATCTATGTATGCTCCCTGATGAGCTCACATCTCTCGGCATTCCGAATTGCTGGAAATATTCGCAAAACGCTGATGGCGCATATTGCCCAAATTCCACTTGGTTTTATCGGCGAAGTGGGCAGCGGAAAAATCCGCCGTATTGTGAATGATAGCAGCGCGGCCACGGAAACCTATCTGGCGCACCAACTGCCGGATATGGCTGCAGCGATCACCACGCCCCTTTGCATGATCCTCATGCTATTCTTGTTCGATTGGCGGTTTGGTCTTGTCAGCCTTCTGCCGGTTGTCCTTGGGTTTGCGGCCATGTTTCAAATGGCTGGCCCAAAGATGGCGGAGGATATGAAGCAATATCAAAACGCCTTGGCAGATATGAATAATGAAGCGGTAGAATATGTGCGGGGTATTCCCGTAGTCAAAACTTTCGGGCAGACTGTCCATTCTTTTACCAGATTGAAAGACTCCATCAGCAACTATTACCATTACTGCATCGCCTATTGCAAAAAATGCCGCCCGCCTATGCTGCTCTATACGGCGTTTATCAACAGCGCTTTTGCTTTTCTGATTGTATTAGTTCTGTGCTTGACTGGAAGCAGGCCAGTCGCACAATCAGTTCTGCTGAATTTCATTTTTTATGTGATCTTCACCCCAATTATTTCCACTGCCATGTCGAAGGTCATGTATATGAGCGAAAATGGCATGATTGTCAGCGACGCACTGTCGCGCATTCACTCCATTTTGGATGTTGAACCACTCGCTGAGCCCCACAGCGGGAATACCCCAAAAGATAATTCTGTTTGCCTTGAAAACGTGACATTCCGCTATACAGGGGCAGAAACAGATGCACTCAAAGGCATCTCTCTTTCAATCGAGGCAGTGCAAACCATCGCTTTGGTGGGGCCTTCTGGCGGTGGCAAAACTACTGTTGCGGGATTAATCTCCCGATTTTGGGATGTAAGAAACGGCGCTATTCGCATTGGCGGAGTCGATGTCAGACAAATTCCAAAAGAGATATTAACCGATACCGTGGCCTATGTATTCCAGGATAGCCACTTGCTCAAGACCTCCATTCTGGAGAATGTGCGGCTATCCCGGCCCGGCGCTTCTCGGCAAGAGGTGGAAGAAGCGCTGCATAAAGCGCAATGCGACGATATCATCGCAAAGCTGCCTCAGGGCATCGATACAGTCATCGGGGCCAAAGGCGTGTATCTTTCCGGCGGCGAGCAGCAGCGCATCGCCATCGCCCGCGTCATGCTAAAAAATGCCCCTATTCTTATTTTGGATGAAGCGACCGCTTTTGCGGATCCGGAAAACGAGGCGCTGGTTCAACGCGCATTTGAAACGCTTTCCCAAGGCAAAACCGTAATTATGATCGCACACAGACTCACTACTATCAAAAATGCAGATCAAATTTTTGTACTGCAGGAAGGGCATGTGAAAGAAAGGGGCACACACAATTCCCTCGTGGCCCAAGGTGGCCTCTATGCGAAAATGTGGCAGGATTATCAGACTTCTGTGAGCTGGAAAGTAGGTATCGAAAAATGACAAAACGATTGATGAAACGGTTTGCCCTATCCCGCGAAGGGGCAAAAGGGCTGGTGCGCGCCACTCTCTCTTGCGCAATAGCAGATTTGGCGCTGATGTTGCCTGTCGGGCTTCTCTATATGCTGGTGAACGATCTTTTCAGCGGCAAAATACCAGAAGGGAGGGTCCTCTTCTATGGCCTTGGCATTGCCGTGGCGCTGCTTCTGGTGCTGCTCACAGAATTCTGGAAGTATAATGCCACCTACTTCTCCACTTACCGGGAGTCCGGCACCTGCCGCATCCGGCTAGCAGAAAAATTGCGGCAGCTCCCGCTCTCATTCTTTGGCAAAAAGGATCTCTCCGATCTGACAAACACCATTATGGGAGACGTGCAGACAACCGAACAAATGTTTTCCCACTATATCCCTCAATTCTATGGATCGGTGATCTCCACTTGCTTGATCGCGATTCAACTGCTTTTCTACGACTGGATGATGGCGCTCGCTGCTCTATGGGTTTTACCCATAACGCTTATCATCGTTGGCTTTTCCAAAAAAGCACAAAACCATTTTACTCGCAGGCAAACCGCTGCCAATCTTGCCGTAGCGGAAGGCGTGCAGGAATGCCTGGAAACGATCCGCGATTTGAAAAGCAACAAAGCCGAGCATCAATACCTGGAAGATCTAAACAAAAAGATCGACGCATTGGAGGTTCGGCATATTAAGAGCGAGCTTGGGGCCGCTATGTTCGTCGTTCCAGCACAAATGCTTCTAAAGCTGGGAATTGTCTCTGTCGCTTTGGTAGGCAGCATGCGTTTGTTAAGCGGCGAGCTTTCCCTTATCACATTCTTCCTGTTTTTGCTGGTGGTCTCCCGCATTTATGAGCCCATGTCTTTTTCCCTGCAAAATCTGGCCGCAATGAATTCGTTGCAAATCAATATCGATCGCATGAATGAGATCAACAATAGCCCTTCTCAGAGCGGCGCTGAAGCTTTTGCTCCCAAAGGATATGATATTGCTTTTGAAAATGTGGGCTTCTCGTATAATAGCGGTGAAAGTGTGTTAAAAAACGTCTCCTTCACAGCAAAGCAAGGGGAAGTAACGGCGCTGGTCGGCCCCTCTGGTGGCGGAAAATCTACCGCAGCCAAATTGGCCGCGAGGTTTTGGGATGTCGATCGGAGCAGAATTACCGTCGGCGGTGTAGACGTCGCAACCGTAGACCCGGAAAAGCTGCTGACCGCCTATTCCATCGTATTCCAGGATGTAACTCTATTTAACAATACCATCATGGAAAATATTCGCATCGGCAGAAAGGATGCCTCAGATGCAGAAGTAATCGAGGCTGCAAAAGCGGCTATGTGCAGTGAATTCATCTCCAAGCTCCCTCAGGGCTATCAAACAATCATCGGCGAAAATGGGTCTTCTCTTTCCGGCGGAGAGCGGCAACGCATTTCCA
>JAHZHM010000050.1:0-1727 GCA_019420265.1 Clostridiales bacterium | reverse complement strand
TTTTAAAAGATGCTCCCATTATCCTGCTGGACGAGGCGACTGCATCTCTTGATGCGGAAAACGAAACACAGATACAGCAGGCCATATCCCGGCTGATCGCACAAAAAACGGTGATCATCATCGCGCATCGGATGAGAACTGTTCAAAATGCCGACAAAATTGTGGTGCTCTCTGATGGCACAGTCGCTGAAATGGGCGCACCAGAAGAGCTGATAAAGAAAGATGGAATCTTTTCCCGAATGATAGCGCTGCAAACAGCAAGCCAAAACTGGGCAATATCCTAAACCTCGGGAAATTTCAAGGCAAATAAAAAATACGCGCTATTTAGCGCGTATTTTTTAAATTGTGCCCAGGTTATTTTACTTCAACCTCAGCGCCAACTTCTTTCAGCTGAGCAGCGATCTTCTCTGCATCATCCTTGGAAGCGCCTTCCTTAACGGGCTTGGGAGCGCCGTCAACCAGATCCTTCGCCTCTTTCAGGCCAAGGCCGGTGATCTCGCGAACAACCTTGATAACTTTGATTTTCTCAGCGCCAGCAGCTTTGAGGATAACGTCGAACTCCGTCTTCTCCTCAGCAGCAGGAGCAGCAGCGCCAGCAGCAGGAGCAGCAGCAACTGCAACAGGAGCAGCAGCGCTTACGCCAAACTTCTCCTCAAGATCTTTTACGAGCTCAGCCAGCTCGAGTACATTCATCTGCTCAATAGCTTCCAGAATCTGTGCCTTATCCATTTTTAAATCCTCCAAAAATTATTTTCTTTTGATCTTCGCCTATCTATTAGGCTTCTTTTTTCTCTTTAATCGCATTAAGCGCATAGACGAGATTTCTCGGAATACCGGAAAGTGCCATGACAAGGCCAGTAAGGGCAGCGATGCCAGATTTTTAATCTCTGCCTCGCTCATTGCTTTGCCTGCCAAAACGCCGCCCTTGAGGTTTGTTTTCTTGGTATCCTCGATGAAGTCTACCAGGATTTTAGCCGGAGCGACCGGATCAGCATAGCCAAAAGCGACAGCCGTCGGTCCTTCGAGCACATCATCCAGGCCCTCGATGCCAGCCTTCTCAGCTGCACGGCGAATCATGGTGGTTTTGATAACCTTGTATTCGACGCCTGCTGCTCTCATTTTATTTCTGAGCTCCGTCACTTCCGCGACGTTGAGGCCTCTGTAGTCCAGGAACATGACGCTCTGGGATTTCTCGATTTTCTCTTGAATCTCCGCGACTTCCGCTTCCTTTGCTCTTAGCGTTGCTTCTTTCATTTTTTCACCTCCCTGCCGAATAAATGGGGCAAAAAAAGCCCGTTTAAGCGTCCTAAAACGATAAACGGGCAGTAACATACAAATGTTATTTGTTTACCTGAGCGGGATTTACGGCGATGCCAACCAGCTGTCTTAGGACAAACTTATATTCTACTTATCAAAGTATAGCATGCCTTGCTCAGGCTGTCAAGCCTAGAGATATCTCTGCGCACTCACTTTGATGCCAGGGCCCATGGTGGAAGAAAGCACGATGCTGCGCAGATAAGTTCCCTTTGCAGCCGCCGGTTTCGCTTTTACAATCGCTTCCATCAGCACATTGATATTCTCAACCAGCTTCTCTTTCTCAAAGCCCTTTTTGCCGACCGGGCAATGCACGATCGATGTTTTGTCGACGCGGTATTCCACTTTACCAGCTTTGATATCCGCAATCGCTTTGGTAACATCCATGGTAACTGTGCCGGATTTGGGGTTCG
>JAHZHM010000005.1 GCA_019420265.1 Clostridiales bacterium | reverse complement strand
GATCTTTTTTTCAATATCATCCCCATGAAAGAGGAAAGTACCCAAAGCCGTGCGAATGGAGGTAACGCTCAAATCCTCGCAGCGCTCGATCACTGCCTGAATGATGCTCATCTCGGGGTCCAGATTCACCTGCGCTTGATCGTAATAGCCGATATGGACGTTCGTCCCAAACTGAATCTCGCCCTGATCTGGCGCAATTTCGCCCAATAAAACACGGAAAAGCGTCGTCTTGCCCGTGCCGTTATCTCCAACTAGAAAGGCCCGCTCCCCTTTTTTTAAATCCAGAGCGACATCTGAAAAGAGCTGGCGCTCCTCAAAACCAAGGCAGAGGGATTCTGCATGCAAAACATCCCTGCCGGATTGCCTGGCCGCGCTGATGGAAAAATGGATGCCAGCCGGGCCATCCTCTGGCCGAACAAGTTTCTTCTCAATCCGATCGATGACTTTCTGCTTACTGCGAATGGTAATATAGTTCCGCTCCTGGCTGAACGTCTTTTGCTGGGCGATGATGCCCTCAATTCTCTTGATCTCTTTGGTTTGCTTCTGATATTCCCGCTCTTCTGCCAGGCGGCGCTCAGCCTTTACTTTGGAGAAATCCGAATAGTTTCCGCGATAGCAGGTAAGGCGATGGTGCTCCAGCTCAAATACGCGGTTCACAAAGCGATCGATAAAAAAGCGATCGTGCGAGATGACGAACACCGTCCCTTTATATGCCGCCAAAAACTCCTCCAGCCATTGGGTTGCCCGCAAATCCAGATGGTTGGTCGGCTCATCTAACAGCAAAATATCCGGCTCTTCTAGCAGCATCTTGGCGAGCAACACCCGCGTTCTCTGCCCACCGCTGACTGCAGAGAGCGGCAAATCCAGCTCTTCCGGCAAAAAGCCCAGCCCGAGCAGTGTGGAACGCGCGCGCCCTTGGTATGTCATTCCGCCTTCTTCTAAATAGGCTTCATGCAGTGCGGTGTATCTGGCGATTTCCTCTTCGCTGGCGCCCTGCTCGAGCCTTTTTTGGAGCTGTTCTAGCTGCTGTTCCTTTTTTTGCAAAGCGGAGAAAACCTCCAGCGTTGCGCCGTATACCGTCTGTGAGGAGCTATACTCCGCATGCTGCTGCATATATGCTACCCGCAGTTTTTTAGACAAAAAGAGCTCTCCGCTATCGGCGGAAAGTTCTCCCGTCAGAATGCGAAACAAGGTGGTCTTCCCTGCTCCGTTGACGCCGAGCAACGCGATCTTATCGCCGGGATCTATATGAAACGAGATATCTTCTAAAATTGTATCAACTCCAAAAGATTTTCCCAGATGATTGGCTGTAATGATACTCATTTTTAAACTCCTAACGAAAGGATTATAGCATAAATTTCCCATAAAACAAAGAAAAAGACGCGTTTTGCGCCTTTTTCCCGTTTTATTCAAAATAGCGGATAGAAATATCTGGAGAGTTTGTGGCAAACATGAGCGTCCCATAGTTGAGATCGAAGCAGACAATTTTTCCGGGATACCATTCCTCTTTGGAATCCTC
>JAHZHM010000049.1 GCA_019420265.1 Clostridiales bacterium | reverse complement strand
CTTTGCCCGCATCCGCGGAATTTGAAGGACGATCAGCTGGCGTTTATTCGGGAGGTTGGGGGCGTCGTCGGCCTGAACGCATACCCGGAGTTTGTGCAGCAGGAGCAGCCGCTTTGGAATATGGAGCGGCTGGCAGACCATATGGACTATATGATCGAGAAAATGGGCATTGAGCATGTGGCCCTGGGCTTCGACTTTGCGGACTATATGGATGAGGAGGATGCACACCTTTCGGATTTCTACAGCGCGCGGCATATTCCAAAACTGCTGGAGATTTTCCGGCGCCGGGGCTATACGCAGGCAGATCTAGACAAGATCACGCACCAAAACATTCTGCGGGTGATTCGGGCGCGGATGGGATAGAAGAGGGAGGGGACGACAAAGAGAGCCAGTATGGCTCTCTTTTGTTTGATTGAGTATTTGATTGAAAGAAAAGAGCCTGCAATTTGCAGGCTCTTTTTTGGTTTTCGTTATGCCGTCTTTTCAAACTGTGAGTTATACAGCTCGGCATAGAAGCCGTTTCTCTCCAGAAGTTCTTCGTGATTGCCCTGCTCGACGATATCCCCATCCCGCATGACGAGGATTAAATCCGCATCCCGGATGGTGGAAAGGCGGTGGGCGATGACAAAGCTCGTGCGGCCCTTCATCAGGTTGTTCATGGCCTGCTGAATGAGAATTTCCGTGCGGGTATCCACGGAACTGGTGGCTTCATCCAAAATCAGGATTTTGGGATCGGCGACCATGGCCCGGGCAATGGTGAGCAGCTGTTTCTGCCCCTGGGAGACGTTGCCCGTCTCTTCGTTGAGCACCATTTGATAGCCGCCGGGCAGCGTGCGGATAAAGCGATCGACCCGAGCTGCCTTGGCCGCTTCATAGACCTGCTCATCCGTGGCGCTCAGATTGCCGTAGCGGATATTTTCCATGACAGTGCCGGAGAAGAGCCAGGTATCTTGCAGAACCATGCCAAAGCAGCGCCGCAGCTCGGTGCGATCGTAATCGCGGATATCCACGCCGTCGACTAAGATGCGGCCGCTGTTGACATCGTAGAACCGCATGAGCAGCTTGACCATCGTAGTTTTTCCCGCGCCTGTCGGCCCGACAATGGCGATTTTTTTGCCGGCGGCAATATCGGCGGAGAAATCGTTGATGATGATCTTATCCTCGCTATAGCCGAAGTGCACACGATCGAACGTAACATGCCCTTGAATATCCTGCGTAGAGGCAGGGTTTTGGACGGAGGAAGGCTCTTCCTCTTCTTCGAGAAACTCGAAGATGCGCTCGGCCGCCGCCGCTGTGGATTGCAGCTGGTTGGTAATCTGCGCGATCTGGTTGATGGGCTGCGTGAAGCTGCGCACATACTGGATGAAAGACTGAATCTCGCCGACGGTGATCGTGCCCTGCATGGCAAGAATGCCGCCCAGGATTGAAACGCCGACATAGCCGAGGTTGCCCACCAGGCTCATAATGGGCATCATAATGCCCGAGAGGAACTGGGATTTGCGCGCCGCGGAGGCCAGGGTATGATTGAGCGCATCGAACTCCTCGATGCTTTTTTGCTCGTTGTTGAACAGCTTGATGACATTATGCCCGCCATAGGCCTCTTCTACATGGCCATTGATATGGCCGGTATATTCCTGCTGTGCGCGGAAATGCTTTTGGGATTTCTTGACGATGAGCATGACCAGCGAAAGAGAGATGGGCAGCAGTACGATGACCAACAGCGTCATAGACCAGCTGATGGAGAGCATCATGACTAGGACACCCACAAGCGTACAGACAGAGGAGATAATCTGACTCATGCTCTGATTCATGCTCTGCGTCAGCGTATCGATATCGTTGGTGATGCGCGAGAGTGTTTCGCCGTAG
>JAHZHM010000048.1 GCA_019420265.1 Clostridiales bacterium | reverse complement strand
GCACTTTGTGGAGCAGCAGTGCGAGGCGATGCATATCCCGTTCTACGCGGGCAGTGCGGATGTTCCGGTCATCGCGGCGCAGACGGGGGAAAACCTGGAGGCCGCGGCGCGGCGGCTGCGCTATGAATTTTTCGAGGAGCGCAAGCAGCAGCTGGGCCTTGCAAAAATCGCCATCGCCCATCATAAAGACGACTTCGCCGAAACCTTCCTGCTCAACCTGCTGCGGGGCAGCGGCGTCGCCGGGCTGACGTCTATGAAATACCAGCGCACGCCGGGCATCATCCGCCCGCTTCTGGATATTTCCCGCAAACAAATCGAGGCGTATGCCAAAAAGCACGAAATTCCCTTTCGGGTGGATTCGACGAATGCCGCGCTCAAATATACCAGAAACTATATCCGTTCGGAAATCCTGCCGCGCATGGCAAAGCTCAACCCGGAAGTCTCTTCGGCCATCATGCGGGCCAGCGAGATTCTGGGCGAGGAAGATGCCGCGCTGTTTGAATATGCCAAAAGCGAGTATCATAAAATTTCCCGCAGGGAAGAAGGGCAAATCGTGCTGGATCTCGTGGCGTTCAACGCCCTGCCCAAAGCCATCCGCCGAAGAGTTGTGCGCATGGCGCTGCTGGAATTTACCACGCTGCAGGATGTGGATAAGCGATCGGTGGACCGCGTGCTGGATCTGGCCGCTTCCGGGCGGACGGGCAAAGGCTATAGCCTGGAGGGGCGCTTTTTCGCGCACGTCTCCTACCGCTCGCTCATCATCACGGATAAAATCATCACCATCCAGCGGGAGGGCAGCTTTGCCGTCGGCGAAGGGGTCATCGAGCCCTGGCCGGGCGAGTTTTTCCTGATGCAGCCGGTGGAGCGCCGGAATCTGCCGCGCAAATTCCCCTCGGCCTCCAGCATGGTGCAGTATGCGGATGCGGCGGCGCTGGAGGGCGCGGTTTTGCGCACCAGAGCCCCGGGCGACTATTTCTCTCCCTTTGGCATGGAGGGAAAAAAGAAGCTCAAAGACTGGATGATCGACGAAAAAATTCCCCGGGAAGCCCGGGCGAGCATGCCGCTTCTGGCAAAGGGCAGCGAGGTTTTGTGGATCGTCGGGTATGCGCTTTCGGATAAGGCCAAAGTGCGCCGGGATAGCAGCGCCGTCTGCAAAATATCCGATATGTATAACACGGGAGAGGAAAGTGCAAAAGAAAATGAAGGATGATATTGCGGGCATCCTGCTCAGCCAGGAACAGATAGAGCGCCGGGTGGCCGAACTGGCCGCGCAGATACAAAAGGACTACGCCGGCAAAGAGCTCATCATGGTCTGCGTGCTAAACGGCGCCGCAGTTTTCTATATCGATTTGCTCATGGAGCTGGATATCCCGCTGGAGATGAACTTCATCCGAGTCTCCAGCTATGGCAGCGGCACCAAAAGCAGCGGCAGCATCCGCCTGCTCTACGACCTGGAGGCGGATATCGCGGGCAAACATGTGCTCATCGTGGAAGACATCATCGATTCGGGCAATACGCTGAAAAGCCTCACGGCGCTGCTGGCCGGCCGGGGCGCGGCAGAGGTCAAAAGCTGCTGCCTTCTCGATAAGCCGTCCAGAAGGAGCGTGGCCATGGAGGCGGATTACGTCGGCTTCCGGGTGCCGGATGAATTTCTCGTGGGCTATGGGCTGGACTACGCGGGCAAATACCGCAATTTAAAGTTCATCGGCACGCTGAAAAAAGAGATTTACGAATCGCAAGATTCGCAGGAGGAGAAGTAGATTGAAGAAAAAAAGTAATTTCCTGAGAGGGCCGCTTTTATATGTGCTCATCCTGCTGGCCATTTTCCTGATCGCCCAGTCCATGGGCGGCTATACCGTCAGCCAGGGGCAGACCATCGAATACAGCCAGCTTCTTGAAAAAATCGAGGCCGGGGAGATCGGCAAAATCACCATCTCGGCCAACGAGGCCGTCGCCCTAAAGCGGGAGACGAATATCAGCGCCAAGGATTTTCCCAAGAAATACGACTACTATATCTATCTGCCCTCGGCAGAGCAGTTCGATGCGGATGTCAAAGCCATCCTCGGCGTGAATAAGGGAACAGAAATCGATATCGAGATCGCCTATGAGCCCCAGGCGCAGCCCAGCATTTTCGTGCAGATGCTGCCCGAGCTGCTCATGACGCTTCTGATGATCGGCGTCATCTTCTTCATGTTCCGCCAGACCAGAGACGGCAGCAAAACCATGGGCTTTGGCAAGAGCAAGGCAAAAATGGTGCTGGGCGAGGAGATCAATAAAACGTTTGACGACGTCGCCGGGGCGGAGGAGGAAAAGGCCGAGCTGGCCGAAGTCGTGGAGTTTTTGAAAGACCCCAAAAAGTTCACCCGGTTTGGCGCGCGAATTCCCAAAGGCGTGCTGCTGGTGGGCCCGCCCGGATGCGGCAAAACCCTGCTGGCCAAGGCCGTGGCCGGGGAAGCGGGCATCCCCTTCTTCAGCATCACGGGCTCGGATTTTGTGGAGATGTTCGTGGGCATGGGCGCGGCGCGCGTGCGCGACCTGTTCGATAACGCCAAGAAAAACTCCCCCTGCATCATCTTTATCGACGAGATCGATGCCGTCGGCCGCCAGAGAGGCGCGGGCCTGGGCGGCGGGCACGATGAGCGGGAGCAGACGCTCAACCAGCTGCTCACCGAGATGGATGGCTTTGTCGTCAACGACGGCATCATCGTCATCGCGGCGACCAACCGCGTGGATATTCTGGACCCGGCGCTGCTGCGCCCCGGCCGGTTCGATCGCCAGGTCGTCATCAACTACCCGGATGTCAAGGGCCGGGAGGATATTTTGAAGGTGCACGCCAAGGGCAAGCCCCTGGCGCCGGATGTGGATTTGGCCGTGCTGGCCAAGCGCACCCCGGGCATGGGCGGCGCGGATCTGGAAAACGTCTTAAACGAGGCGGCGATTCTGGCCGCGCGGTATAACCGGCCGAATATCGGCATGGAGGAAATCGAGGAGGCCATCACCAAAGTCATGGTGGGCCCGGAGAAGAAGAGCCGCGTCATCACCGAAGAGGATAAGAAGATCACGGCGTATCACGAGGTGGGCCACGCCATCTGTGCCAAGTGCCTGCCAAACTGCGATCCCGTGCACGAGATTTCCATCATCCCCCGGGGCATGGCCGCCGGCTATACCATGACGCTGCCGGATGAGGATAAGAGCCACTATTTCAAATCCAAAATGCTGGATGAGATGACCATGATGCTGGGCGGCCGGGCAGCCGAAGCGCTGATTCTCGGCGATGTTACCACCGGCGCCTCCAACGACATCGAGCGGGCG
>JAHZHM010000047.1 GCA_019420265.1 Clostridiales bacterium | reverse complement strand
GCTACCGCGGCCTTGGGACCATCGAATTTCTGCTCGGGCCGGACGGGAATTTCTATTTTATGGAGATGAACACCCGTCTGCAAGTTGAGCACCCAGTTACCGAGATGGTGACAGGGCTAGACCTCGTCAAATGGCAAATCCGCGTCGCCGCAGGAATGGAGCTGGATTTTTGCCAGAAGGATGTGCACCTATCCGGCCACGCCATCGAGTGCCGCATCAACGCTGAAGATCCGCTGCACAATTTCCGCCCCAGCTGCGGAACCATCAATCTGTTGCATATTCCGGGCGGCCCGAATGTGCGCTTTGATACCGCGCTCTACCAGGGCTATGCCATTCCCCCATTCTATGATTCCATGGTCGGCAAACTCATCGTCCATGCGGGCACGCGCCAGGAGGCCATCCGCAAGATGAAGGCGGCGCTATGCGAAACCATCGTAGAGGGAATTGAAAACAACCGGGAGCTCCAAGTGGATCTCATCTCCGAGCCGGAATTTTTGGATGGCTCGTATACGACAGATTTTCTCGCAAGGCGGGAGCAGAAATAACCGCTCAATCAACGACTTCAAATCAGGAGGAATTCTATGCTCAAAAAAAGCATGTTTCTCAATCCCAATGTGGATCTCGAGGGGCAGGAGAAAGGGCAGCAGGAAGCGCCGCAGGTGCCTGACGAGCTTTGCCGTTCCTGCCCTTCCTGTAAAAAACTCTGCTTTCTCTCGGATTTAGAAGCAAACTGTTTTGTCTGCCCGGATTGCGGGCACCATTTCCGCATCTCTGCTCGGGAGCGCATTGCGCTCATCGCAGATGCGGATAGTTTTACTGAAATCAACCACTCCCTCACTTCCACCGCCCAGAGCACCTTCCCCGGCTATGCGAAAAAGCTGGAGAGCGAGATGCAAAAAAGCGGGGAAAATGAGGGTGTTGTAACTGGGTTTTGCCAGGTTGGCGGGCACCCCTGCGCGCTGTTCGTCATGGATTCGCTGTTTTTTATGGGCAGCATGGGCACGGCCGTGGGCGAAAAAATCACGCTGCTCTTCGAGGCCGCTTTAGATCAAAAGCTCCCTGTTCTGGGCTATACTGTCTCAGGCGGCGCGCGCATTCAGGAGGGCGTCTTATCCCTGATGCAGATGGCCAAAACCAGCGCCGCAGTGAAGCGCCATAGCCAGGCCGGGCTGCTCTATCTCAC
>JAHZHM010000046.1 GCA_019420265.1 Clostridiales bacterium | reverse complement strand
TCCATGCGGCAAAAAGATGACTGGAGATACCTATCCCGGATTTCGTGGAATGATCAGAGAATTTGAGGATGTTCTGGCTTGGTGGTGGATGGACGGGAGCCCCAAGAAGGATTATAAGGTAAAATATTATGGAGGGAGCTTTGAGACATCCCTGGATGCGAGCTCCCTTCCGCAGATTTTCTTTCGGCATTCCTATGATGCCAACTATTCCGGCTTTTTGCTCCGGGATAAAAAGACGGTGGAGGAGGAGCAGCTGCGGGCTTATTGCGTCCAAAATGGATTAACTTATAATATTAATTACTGGTCCAAATATGTCTCGGTTTCTCTCTGCGCGCCGAGCTATGAGGCGCTGAAAAAATGTGCGCTGATGAACAAGCTGCGGGAGATCTACCAGTGGTTGGGCGGCTATTTGGAGATCGCACAAAAGTTTGCTGCCAACCCGATGATGGAGGAGATTAAAAAATATCAGCAAAAGAAATTCCTCTATAATGGGCAAATCAGGCCATGGGGCATCTCCTATCCGAGCACTTCGGATTCCGAAGGGTATACAAGTGCCAGCGGTTCCTTTTCCTTTGCAAATTGCGGCTACCGGAATTTGCAGTCGGAAGAGGAGATGATCGGCTTTATGCTGGCATATTCCGCGAAAGTGAACTGGAATATTGAGCCCAGGTACCTGAATCTTTATGGCATTCGGTGGCGTTATTATTATAATGAGGATATGAGCCAGGCAATTACGGAGATGCCGAGCTACTGTGCATATGATCCGCTGGCCTATCAGCCGGCGGTGGAAAAGCCGCCGCTCAAGGATTTCTTTTAGAATATGCTTGCGCATAGGAGTGCGGGCAGGCGATAGCGCAGAGCCGTGTGATCGCTTATGAGATTGGCTAAATGGAGAACTGGAATGGGAAAAAGCATTGCGGAGCTGGTTGGTAGCGCATATGAAAATTGGTATGGCGAGAATGTGTTCCTGGATTGCGGGCCGGGTTGCGGCATGGAATCGTTTGTGCTGGAGCAGGTTTGCCCGATGGCGGCGGCCACAGGCAAGGAAATCCTATACCTGACGAACGCTGGCCGGATGCAGGCAGAAAAAGACCGGCTGGACCGCGCGGATGCGGAAAAAGTGCTGCGCATCATGGATTATGCGGAGTTCGAGCAGATGGTGCAATACCATGTTGCCTATGACGGCCAGTATGACTATATTTTCGTGGAAGACTGCCGCTTGCTGCTGGAATCCCAGCGGGAGCCGGCCTATTCGGCTCTTATCTACGATTTTCTCATGCAGACAGAGCGCAGCGCTGTCATCCTGATCGGCGCAAACGCCAAGGGGCTTCAGGAATATTTGCTGGAATCCGGGAAGCTAAAGCGGGAAAACCTCTTTGTGCTTGCCGACAAGAGCGCCCCCGAGCAGATCGTCTTTGTGCAAAAGGAGCGGGGAAAATCGACTGGCATCAAGCTCGCGCAGGAGCTGATGGCTCAGCATCCCGGGGAAGGCATCGCCTATTTTTGCGGCAGCAAGGAGAAAATGCGGCTGGCGGCAAAAGCTTTTCGCACAAAGGCCAGTTATTTCTACGGCGAGGATATGCCGGAAAATACCTGCAGGGTGCGGGATGGCAAGCTTCTTTTCCGGCAGGATGTTTTGGTGGCGGATGGCAGAAGCATGAAGCAGGGATTATGTGTGCAGGGCATGCGGCATATCATTGCTGATTTATTCGATGTCGATCAGATCCTGGATTGCCTGAATACGCTTAGCCGGGAGGAGAGCATCTGCCTTTACGTCATCGAATATAACGGCACGCAGCTAAGATATCTGCGCGGGATTTATCAGGCCCAGGCGGAGAATTTATACTGGTTTGAGCAGATGGAGCGCGGGGAAGGAGCGGAATTTATGCGGCGCAGCCAAAGCCCGCGTTTCCTGGCAGAAAACCCCATGTTCTTTATCGGGCAGGCAGATGAATATGGAAACTGCCGCTTCCAGGTGAACAGCAGGCAGCGGGCGGTTTGCGAGATCGCCATTGCTGTGCTAAATGCTATCGGGGAGCAGGGGTATCGGCAGTGGGTTATGCAGGCGCTGGGCGGAGGGGGCCGCGCGCGGCAGATGCAGCTGCCCAAATATATGCTGGAGCAGAAGAGCCGCAGCGAACTGCAAATGCGGATAGAGGCGCAATGCGGAAAGAAACTGGCGGGGGAAGAGCTGGCTTTTTTCCGGCACTATTTATGCGAAAAGCTGGGCAGGCAGAGCATCAGCGTTTCCATGGCGAATACGCTGTTTGAGAAACTGCGCTTGCCTTATCGGGTATGCAGCAAAAAGGAGCGCGCCCGCACGAGCCCTTACTATAACCAGCATTACTGGGTGTTTGAGCGAATTTAGTGTATCCTTCATGTAAAAAATAGGTCGAACTGCTTAACTTTTATGGGAGAGAGTGTATAATCAAAGCTGCACTCAGTTTTTGTGTTTTGAAGGAGAGATAGCGAAATGAAAAAATGGACAAAGTTTCTGGCGGCGCTGATGATGGCGCTTCTGATATGCGGCATGCTCGCCGCCTGTGCAAATGGCTCCGAGGTTGCAGAGATTAAAAAATCCGGAAAGTTGGTTGTGCTGACGAGCGCCGATTTTCCGCCCTTTGAATATCTGGGTGAAGAGGGCAGCATCGTGGGCGTAGATATGGAGATTTGCCAAGCCATCGCAGATGAGCTGGGTGTGGAGCTGGAAATTGTGAATATGGATTTTGCGGAAATTCCCGCTGCCCTTGCCGCGGGCAAAGGGCATATCGCCGCTGCGGGCATGACGGTTACGGACGAGCGCAAGCAGAGCATGGATTTCACAGAAAGCTATATGCCGGCCTCGCAGTATCTGTTGGTTCCGGCTGGCTCGGGCATCAAGGCTCCGGCAGACCTGGAGGGCAAAGCGGTTGGCGTGCAGGTGGGCACCACAGGCGATCGCTTCGCGACGGAGCAGGGGAATGCCAAGAGCGTGGAGCGCTATGCCACGCTGACAGAGGCGGCCACAGCGCTGATGAACGGCAAGGTGGATGTCGTCATCGTCGACGAACTGCCGGCGAGAGCCATTGCGGCGCAGAACGCCGATAAGCTGGAAGTTGCGGGTGAAAAGCTGACGGAAGAGCAGTATGCTCTGGGCATCGCCAAAGATTCGGATCTGCTCAAGAAGGCGAACAAAGTGATGGAAGAGCTGAAAGAAGAGGGCAAGATCGATGCGTTTGTTTTAAATCACAACGTGCAATAGATGGCTGAGTTGATGGGCGAGGCGGGAATTTTCTGCCTCGCCATTTTTGCGGAAGCGAAAAGATTGCAAAGGAAGATCTGCCCTGCGCAGGCGGCGATTCGGACAAAGCGCGCTTCTCGTCAATTTTGCTGGGTGGGAATCAGGCGGAAGGCGGCGGCACAAAAGGTTCGGCTTTTTGTTCGGGCGGCGCGGAGGAAGTGCCGCAAGAGTTTTGCCCTTTTGGCGCTTTTAAATTTTCGCTCTGCCGGCGGCATGGTGGTGTCGCGGCACGCAGGGAGCAAATCTGGGCGGCATTGCAGCGGCGGAGATGTGTGGGCACTGGGAGAAAAAGGCGGAAGGAATCGAATTTTAGCCGCCGGAGTTCTTGTCTAAAGCGCGCTGATGCGCTAAAATAATAGAGGAAGGTGGCGCCCGCCTTGTGCGGCGAAGGAGGAAAAGATGAAAAGGGAATATACATTGCGCGTTGCCGGGCTGACGCGCCAGCTCAAGCTGTATCCGATCAGCGACGCGCTTCAAATTGCGGCATTTATCCTGCTGGGAGATGCGGAACTGACGGAAGCCTGCGCCAGAGAATTGGCAAAGCACATGCCGGAGCACGATATTTTGCTGACGGCAGAGGCAAAGAGCATCCCGCTGATCCACGAGATCGCAAGGCAGCAGGGCGAGGCCAAGCATATTGTCGCCCGCAAAGGCACGAAGGTTTATATGGCGAATCCTCTGGCTGTGGAGGTGCGCTCGATCACCACAGAGCGCAAGCAGACGCTCTATCTGGGCGAGGACGATGTCAACGCCCTGCGCGGCAAGCGCGTTCTGATTGTGGATGACGTCATCAGCACGGGTGAATCGCTGCTGGCAATGGAAAAACTGGTAGAGATAGCAGGCGGGAGTGTGGCCGGAAGAATGGCTGTGCTGGCGGAAGGCGATGCCGCGAATCGAGAAGATATTTTCTATCTGGAGCGTTTGCCGCTGTTTGATGCGCAGGGCAATCCGCTGGGAGCATAAAGAGCATCAAAAAAGAGGCATTTTGCATAAGCAAGGTGCCTCTTTTGCGTTGGCGATTATGTTCGAGCGCCGGGCTTATTCAGAGATAGGAACACCCTCCAGCTCCAGCAAAAATTTCTTCAGATGCAGGCCGCCCGCATATCCAACCATCTTGCCGTTTGCGCCGATGACGCGGTGGCAGGGAATGAGGATGGCGATGGGGTTTTTGTTGTTTGCCAGGCCGACAGCCCGGAATCCCTTGGGGCAGCCAATGGCAATCGCCATATCTTTATAGGTGCGCGTCTGGCCATACGGAATGGTGCAAAGCGCACCCCAGACCTTTCTTTGAAACTCTGTCCCGGCGGGGGCCAGCGGAAGATTGAAAGTCTGCCGCGTTTTGGCAAAATATTCGGATAGCTGGCGGCAGGCCTCCTGCAAAAGCGGGGTGGTCTGTTGCTTTGCATCCGGCGACAAAACGGGCATCTCACCGATGTGCAAGTGCGTGATAGCCTCGCCGTTTTG
>JAHZHM010000045.1 GCA_019420265.1 Clostridiales bacterium | reverse complement strand
CAGAAAGGGCATCGCGGCATTTCAGCAGTTATCCGAGCGAGTGGGAAAAGAGCGGGTGATTTGGCGCTATGATCCCATCCTTCTCTCCCAGCACTACTCGCCGGAATACCATATCCGTTATTTTGAGCAGATAGCAAGGCGCTTGGAGGGATATACAGAAAAGTGCATCTTCAGTTTTCTCGATCTCTACCCCAGCATCCAAAAACGCATGGATGAAAGCGGCGTTTTGCCTATGGAGCAGGAGCAGATGCAGAAGCTGGCCGGCAGGATGGCAGAGATTGCAGCGGCATACCAATTAAAATTGGAGACATGCGCAGAGCCGATTCGGCTATCCGAGTTTGGAATCGGGCAGGGCAGCTGCATCGATGCGGCGCTGCTTTCGCGCATCGCAGGCAAACCGATTCAGGCAAAAAAAGATAAGAATCAGCGGGCGGAATGTGGCTGTGCGGCCAGTGTGGATATTGGGGCCTATGGAGCTTGCTATGGAGGCTGCCAGTATTGCTATGCAAGAAGAGATGGCAGAGCAAAGCAACATCGGGCAGATTCGCCCTTCCTGCTGGGAGAGCTTGAAGAGGGAGACATCCTGCGCGAAAGAAAATAGAATGGCGGGGCAAGAAAAAGGTACGCTTATGCGTATCTTTTTTGTGCAAGGGGCAGAGGCTTATTGAAAGCGAGAATTAATGTTTTGTATATAAAATTTAATGTAAAACATTAAATAATTATTGACATAGATTAAAACTAATGATAGATTATAGCCATAGGCATGCAATGAGAATCTATTGTTTTGGAGGAAATGAGAAAATGAAGGGAATCGATAAACTTGCGAAGGTGATTACAAAAGTGTTGGAAGTTGCGCATTGGGTTGCAGAGGCGCTTATGATTGCGGCGGCGATCTGCTCCGTAGCAGCGCCGCAATGGCTGGGCTATTTCGTCGGCCTTGATACGACGGGGCAAAGCGTAGAGCTATCCACATATGGGTTTGAGATCATGGTGCCCATCTCGGAGGGCAGAGTAGACGCAAAGACTTTTGTTCTCTTTGCCATTGGCGCAATCATCATTTTCTCGCTCGTCGCAATGATATTCCGGAATCTGCATCTGATCATCAAAAAGTCTGAGGGCACGACGCCGTTCCAGAAGGATAACGTCCGCATGATGAGGGAGATCGGCATCTTTTCCATCGGGATTCCTGTAGTCGGCTTTGTGATGAGCGTGATCGCGCGCCTGGTGCTCGGGCCGGAAGCGGCAGAAGTGAGCAATAGCATGGATGGATTTATCATGGGCATCATCGTGCTCTGCCTGACGCAGTTTTTCAAGCATGGAGTGGAGCTGGAGAAAGACGTGGATGGGTTGCTGTAAGGAGGCAGGAAGATGGGAAAGATCGTGCTGCGGCTGGATAGAATGATGGTTGAGAGAAAAATATCGCTGGGTGAGCTCGCCCAGCGGGTAGGCATCTCCAACGTCAATCTCTCGAAAATTAAAAATAATAAGGTGACGGCCATTCGCTTTTCCACACTTGCGGCGATCTGCGAAGTGCTGGAATGCCAGGCCGGCGATATCTTGGAGTTCCAGAAGGATGAGGATTAGGCCG
>JAHZHM010000044.1 GCA_019420265.1 Clostridiales bacterium | reverse complement strand
GGGCGTATAGTCGTAGAGCTCTTCGTCGATTTTGCTCAGATCGGTATAGACGTTATGCGGCGCAGAGCGGGATTTATCGCGCCAGAAGTAGTCGTTGTAAGTTCCCTTGATCCCATCCACCCGTAGCTTGATATACTTGGTGGAAGAGCCATAGATATAGGAAGGGGAATTGGGATCGTCTGGGCCGCCATAATGAATGAGCGGGGAATCCCATTCCTTTTGCATGTTGATATAGTATAGGCGCGTCGAGCGGATTGGGCCGACAACGCTGGGCTTTTGATCGTTGAAGATGCACATAAACCGGGTGATATCGCCTTCGGCCATGGCTTCATAGATGATATCTGCCTGCTGCAAAGCCGTCTGCGGCCGAGCCTGCGATTGGTTCTCCACCATGACGGAGATGGGCTTATATTCCGGCGGCGTATCGTAGGCCATGCCAGTTGTGGGAGAATAGTAGACGGTGGGCTCGGAAGAAGGCTCCTCCGATGCGGCAAGCGTCGGAGAGGGCAAAACAGCCTGGCTGGCTTCTGGTTGTTGCTCTGCGCCGCAGGAGAAGAGCAGCGGCAAAGAGAGCAGCGCCAAAACAAAAGCGAGCGCTTTTTTCATGAGATTAAGATACCTCCTCTTTGAGTTTACAGATTCATTGTAGGGGATTGCCAATCTTCTGTCAATGAACTGGGCATAATTTCTCAGCGCGTAGAATAAGAATGAGTAGAATAAAACAAAAGGAGAAACTGCCATGAGCGGATATGAAGAAATCAGGAGATTGGATGCACGGCCGCATAAGGTGATCATCGAGGGCAGGGAACGCATCACCATTACTTCGGTGGAAGATGTGGATAGCTTCAACGAAAATGAAGTAATTTTCCTCACAGGGCTTGGCATGATGACGGTCATCGGGGAAGAGCTGCATATTGCAAAGCTGAACCTGGAAGAGGGCGAGCTTGTGATAGATGGGCAGATCCAGGCGGCGGATTACGCCGATCACGAGGAAATCCGCATGAACAAAGGCGGGATTTTCTCTAAGATTTTTAAATAATGGAAGGCACATTGAGCCAGCCCTATCTCTTTGCAGCGGCGATGTATGTCGGGATGCTGGGCGCGGCCGTCTATTTTTTGCTCTCCTGGCTTGGAAAAATTCTGCAAAAGCGGGCCTGGCAGATCGTTTTGGATATTCTCTATTCTCTTTTGGCGCTGGCTGCCATGGCCGGTATGCTCTATCTGGTGGCAGATTTAAAGGTTAGGGGCTTTTATTTCGTTGGAGTCGGGCTGGGCTTTGGCATTTATTGCCTGGGAATAAAACCTGCTCTTGGCTGCATTTGTAAACTTCTCAGGCCAAAGAGGAAATCAAAGAGCAAATAGTTGACAAAGTATAGCCAAAACCTCTAATATAGAGTTAAACTCCTATTTAGAGGTTTTTCATATGCAGGAAAGAAATGCTGCCCCGGCAGAAGAGATAAAAGAAGAGCACGCAAATCAGGAAAGAGCACAGAAAAAGCCCGCATGGCGCCTTTCACAAAGGAAAAAAGCGCTGATCCGCTGGGCGATTGTGGGCGTCGTTGTTGTCTATGCCGGCATTACGCTGGCAATGCAGCAGCGCACGATTAGCATGCAAAAACAGGAAGCAAAAGATCTGCAGCAAAGGCAAGAGCAGATGCAGCAGGATTTGGAATTTTTGAAGGAAAAAGAAGCCTATACCGGAACAGACGCCTATATCGAGCGAGCGGCCAGAGAGAAGTTTGGCTGGGTCAAAGACGGGGAGATCATCTTCCGCAAGCAGGAAGATGGCCAAGGCGCAGATGCCTCCGCGCCTTCCGAGCCGGATTCCAGCACACCTGCGGAGGAATAGGGGCCATGCAAAACGAGTTCGCAATCGATATTGGCACAAATTCCATTCGCTTGCTTTACGCCCAAATCGAGCAAGGGAAACTGCATACCGTCAAAAAGCTGGTCAATACTGTGCGCACGGGCGAAGGAGTCAACGCCAGCGGCAGATTATGCGAGGCGGCCATTCAGCGGACGATCCAGGGCATTTCCGAGTTTGTGCGCCAGGCAAAGCAGTGGGGTGCAAAAGAGGTTTTCGCATTTGCCACCAGCGCTGTGCGCGATGCGCAGAATGGCCAGGCGTTCGTAGAGCGCGTTTGGCAGGAATGCGGCGTTAAGGTGCAGATTTTGCAGGGAGAGCAGGAAGCGATCTGCGGAATTACCGGGGCACTGGGCGGAAAAGAGCAGGGCGCAATCATCGATATTGGCGGCGGCAGCACGGAGATCGCGGTGATGCGGCAGGGAAAGCTGGCCAGCGCAGACAGCGTCAATATCGGCTGTGTGCGTGGGTTGGAGCTTTTTGCGGAAGAGGAATATGAGAAGCTGATCGCATGGGCGCAGGATGCGTTTTTGGAATTAAATTTGCGGGAATTGCCCAAACTATATGCGATAGGCGGAACGGCGACGGCGTTGGCTGCCATCGATCTGGGGCTGAAAACATATGATCCCAGGAAAGTGGATGGGCACGTGATTGCGGCGCAGCGCCTGGAAGAGCTGATGGGTGAGATTTTAGGGCTTTCAAAGCAGGAGCGCATTGAGCGGATGTGCCTGGATGGCGGCCGAGCGGAAGTCATCGTATACGGCCTTGCGGTGCTGCTGGGATTTTGCCGAGCTTACCATATTTCCGAGATTGTTGTGAGCGAGGCGGATAATCTGGAAGGGTATGTTTTGCTCAGGCGCATGGGAGCGCTGTAAGGCGCTTTAAAAAATCTCTTGACATTGCGCCCTTCCTATCATATAATAATAAATGTCGCAGTAATGCGAGATAATAACGCGGGGTAGAGCAGCTTGGTAGCTCGTCGGGCTCATAACCCGGAGGTCGTTGGTTCAAATCCTTCCCCCGCAACCATTGCTGGAGCAAAGCTTGCTTTGCTCCATTTTTATTGCAAAATGCCTGGCTTTTTTTCGCAAAGGTGCTCATAGGAGGAAGAACTTTTGAAAATAAACGGATAGGCTCTCTGCAAAAAAATTTTAGATCTTGGAAAATAACCAGCAGAAATAAGCAAACCCTTGCTAAGGCAAGGGTTTATTTTATCCGAGAGATTTTTTGAGCGCTTCGATGCTCCAAGTATCCGTTTGAGGCGTTTTTCCAGGCTCCAATTTGGGGCGCTCTTCTGGAAGCGGCGCAATGGTCAGCTGTTCTTTGATGCTTGCACAGGCGCTGTCGTCTTCCGCACCTTCGCGAATCTCAATCTCTGTTCCCGGAGCGATATGATAGAAGATCCATCTGGCATCCGGCACGAGCAGGCGGATACAGCCATGGGAATCCCGAGTGCCGAGTTTTTCATAGGAACCGACGGTGTATTCCGAGGCGTCTTCCGCTGAATACAGGATCGAGTGAAAATAGATTTCCCCGGTGATCTGCGTCCAATACTGCGCATACACGTCGTCTATCTGGAATTTTTGAAAGCGCACGCGGTCGTCGCCGGCTTCATATGTCCCGATAGGGGTGGGCGTTTTCTCCGAGCCAGTGGTGCAAAGCATATAGCGCTCGGGGACGGTGTATTCCCCAGCCTCATCCTTGGAATAGGCGATCACAACCTGGTGGTAGATATCCACGACGATCTTATACGTCCCTTTTTCCGGGAATTTTTCTGGGATCTCATCGATGCCATTATCCCCAACCAGCTCGGCGAACTCCATTTTTGTGGTTGGTGCCAGCTCGGCAAAAGTCTTTTCCTCTGCGGGAGAGGGTTTGGGAGCCTCGGTTGGAGCCGCGCTTTGCGGGGCAGATTGCTCTGGCGACGCCGCCGGCGCGCTGGGGGATGAGAGCGGCTTTTTCGTCGTGCAGCC
>JAHZHM010000043.1:2055-4240 GCA_019420265.1 Clostridiales bacterium | reverse complement strand
GTTTTCTGGCGGAGCTTGAGGAGAGAGGGCTTTCGGCGACAGTGCGCCGCACGCTGGGAGAAGATATCGACGGCGCCTGTGGGCAGCTCAGGGCCAGATACCTGGGGCTTTTGAATAGGACGGAGTAACGATGGATATCTATGCTTTGACGCACCGGGGCAAAGTGCGGGAACAAAATGAAGACTGCATCTATCTCTCGCAGGAGGGCTATCCCTATCTGGCGATTGTGGCAGACGGCATGGGCGGGCACGTCGCCGGCCAGGTGGCGAGTTCGCGGGCTGTGGCCTTTGTGCGCAAGCGGCTGGAGCGCTATGATCTAAATGCCATCACGAAAGAGCAGTTTAAGGCTCTGGTGGAAGAGGCGAGCGACTATATCCTAGAGCTTGCCAATGAGGAAGAAGCATATAAGGATATGGGGACGACGTTTACAGCCGCCATCATCCGGGAAAAGTCTGCAATTCTCGCGCATATCGGGGATTCCAGAGCCTATGCTTTTTCGGGTGGCGTTCTAAAGCAGGTTTCCCACGATCACAGCTATGTCCAGTTTTTGGTAGATAAGGGCTATTTGAGCGAAGAAGAGGCGGAAAAAAGCCCCTATCGCAATATCATCACGCGCGCCGTAGGCATGGAGGAGGCCGAGGCCGAGGCGTATGAGGTCAGCTTTGAGCAAGGGGAAAGCCTGCTGCTTTGCTCAGACGGGCTGACGGCGCATTTGAGCAATTATGAGCTCGGCCTTTGCCTGCAAGAGGAATATAGCTCTGAGCGCAAAGCGAAAGAATTGCTGGAAGTCGCTCTGCTCAGAGGCGGGAGAGACAATATCTCGATTATCATCGCAAATAACAATGAAGATAAGATGATCGGAGAGCGATTTGAACTGCTCTCAACTGTGGATGAGGGCGGCACGAGCATCGTCTATCAGGCGAAAGATCAGAAGACGGGCGGGCTGGTGGCGCTGAAGATGCTGCGCGAAGAGCTGTCCGATCAGCCTGAATATGTCGAGAATTTCCAACGGGAGGCCGAGATGCTCTCCTGCCTGGAGCATAAAAATATTCAGCATCTGGTTTACCGGGGGGTTCACAAAGGGAGACACTATATCGCCACTGAGTTCATCGATGGCGAATCGCTAAGGCGGCATATCGAGGAAGGGACGCTGAGCCTGGAGCAGAATGTGGCGATTGCGGTGCAAATTTGTGAGGCGCTGGGCTATCTGCATGGCAAGGGCATTCTGCATAAGGATTTAAAGCCGCTCAATGTGCTTCTGATTGCGCCGAATCGGCCGATTCTGCTGGATTTCGGCATTGCGCAGCGCCAGGAGGAGCAGGCGGCGCAGACGGCGGAAATAGAGAATGCCGAAGTCTTTGGGACGGTCAACTATTTCTCTCCCGAGCAAGCAAAGGGAGAGGCTTTGGATAACCGCACGGATATTTACTCCATGGGCGTTTTGCTCTATGAGATGCTGACTGGCCAGCTGCCTTTTCAGGGGGAAGATAATTTGTCCGTAGCGCTGATGCACCTGCACCAGCCGCCGGTTCCGCCTAGGGAGATCAACGATCAAATACCCGAAAGCCTAAACCGCATTGTGCTCAAGGCGCTTTCCAAAGAAAAAGAGCAGCGGTATCGCAGCATCCGGGAAATGCAGGCGGATTTGCAGCGCGCCTTGCGCCGCCCGGATGGAAAATATGTCCGTATCAAGGCGGAGAAGAGGGTTGAGCAGAAAACGAACGAGCAAAGGAGAGCCGGCAGGCACGCTGTTTTGACGGCGGCCTGCGTTTCGGCGGCATTTCTTGCGGTGGTTGGCGTTTTCTTTGCGATTTTTAGCGCCATAGGCGGAACTGGCCAAAACAGAGAGCTTTATATGCCCGGCCTTTCGGATAAGACCTATGAAGAGGCCAAAAAAACGCTGGATGAACTGCATTTGGTTCCGACTTTTACCTACGAATCCAGCCTGGAAGTAGAAAAGGGGTATGTCATCCGCCAGACGCCGGAAATCGGGGCGGTGGTGCAGCAGGGAGAAGAGGTGTTTATCGTCGTCTCGCTGGGCAATGATAAGGTGGTTCCTATGCCGGAGGTGCTGGGCATGCAGGAGGACCAGGCTTTGGCATTGCTGAATGCCCAGGGCATTGGCAATGTCTCGGTGAGCTATGTGGATTTGCCGGATCAGCAGATAGGCGTTGTCGTTGCGCAA
>JAHZHM010000043.1:1765-2018 GCA_019420265.1 Clostridiales bacterium | reverse complement strand
TTGCCGAGGGGCAGCAGATTGGCATTACGGTCAACAGGCCGGATCAGCAGCAAAATAAAACTGTGCCTGCGCTCATAGGCAGCAAAATGGAGCAGGCCATCGATGCGGCAACAGAAGCAGGATTTGGCAAAGTGCTAATTTACGCCGTCAATGATGGGCAGGCAGTGGGCGAAGTTATCTTCCAATCGCCGCAGGCGGAAACGCAGAATATCTCCTCAAATACGATCTATATGACGGTGCACCAGCCCAAAAA
>JAHZHM010000043.1:0-1755 GCA_019420265.1 Clostridiales bacterium | reverse complement strand
AAGGGACCCTAAAAAGCGATACGCCTGGGCTGAACCGGGCGGGGCTCATTACGGCGACGCTCACCTTCTCGCTGGATGGCCGGGATTATGAGTTTGTCGTCTTTGAAGAGACTTTTGCAGAAGAGCAGTTTTTTGCCCAAAAATATCCCGGGGGTGTGGAGTATTCGCTGGTGCTGGCCAATCAGTTCCGCGGACAAAACTGCCATTTGAATGTTTACTTAAACGGTGTTGTAGTATATACTAGTGATAGCTAGGGAGGGTACTTCGATTAAAGGGCGAATTTTAAAAGGAATCGGAGGATTCTACTATATTAAGGCAGAGGATGGGGCGGTCTACGAGTGCCGCGCCAAGGGAAAATTCCGCAATACTGGGGAAAAACCGCTGCCAGGAGATTTTGTGCTGTTTACGCCGGCGAGCCAAGATGGGAGCGGCAGCGTGGATGAGATTTTGCCGCGCAAGAATGCGCTGGTGCGCCCAGCCGTGGCCAACCTCGATCAGCTGTTGATCGTCGTTTCCGCAGCTAAGCCAGCTCTGGATGAGGTTTTGGTGGATAAGCTGTTGCTTTACGCGCAGTTTCATGAGCTGCCGGTTATTTTGGGGATCAACAAGATCGACCAGGATCAAAAGGGGCGTGCCCAGCAGATCTGCCAGCGCTATGCCAAAAGCGGAGCGCGGCTTCTGGCGTTTTCGGTTGCGACGGGCGAGGGACTCGCGCCGCTAAAGGAGCAGCTGCGCGGCAAATGTACCTGCCTTGCCGGGCAATCGGCTGTGGGCAAATCCTCGCTGGTCAACGCCTTGGCACCGCATCTGGCGCTGGAGACGGGCGGCATGAGCAAAAAGACTGCGCGGGGGCGGCACACCACCAGGCATACGGAACTGCTGGATTTGAAAGAAATTGATGCGATTTTGACGGATACGCCAGGCTTTAGCATTTTGGAAGTGCTGGAAATGGAGCCGGAGCAGCTGCGCAATTACTATCCGGAATTTTATGGGATCCAATGCAGGTTCGATAGCTGCCTGCATTATAAGGAGCCGGAGTGCAACGTGATGAAAGCGGTGCAGGCAGGAGAGATTTCCGCTGCCCGATATGAAGGATATATAAGGCTTTTAGAAGAGCTGTTTGAAAGGAGAGACAAAAAATATGTCTAATCAAGAAATTAAGGTGCCCAAAACGATCATTGCTCCGTCTATTCTGGCGGCAGATTTTACTCGAATGGAAGAGGCCCTGCACAGCATAAAAGAATGGGGCGCGGAATGGGTGCATTGCGATGTGATGGATGGCATGTTTGTCCCCAATATCACATTTGGGCAGAAAATGATCGAGGATTTTCGCAAAAAATCCGATCTGTTTTTGGATGTGCACCTGATGGTGCAGGCGCCCGAGCGCTATATCGATGAATTCATCGCCAATGGTGCAGATATGATCACCGTTCATGCAGAGGCAACCACGCATCTTCACCGGACGATCTTGCAGGTGAGAAACCAGGGAGTGAAAGTGGGCGTTGCGATCAACCCGGCGACACCCATCAACGCTGTAGAGGAAGTGCTGGGGGATATCGATATGGTGCTGCTGATGAGCTGCGATCCTGGTTTTGGCGGCCAGCCGTTCATTCCCTACGCGCTGGAAAAATCCAGAAGGCTGCGCAAGATGATGGGGGATCATCAGTTGGATATTGAGGTAGATGGCGGCGTATCTGAAAAGAATATCGATGAGATTTTAGATTCCGGCATCAATGTTATCGTGGCGGGCAGCGC